>QXXW01000120.1:0-9675 GCA_009887255.1 Candidatus Poseidoniales archaeon
TTGGGCGCAACGGTTCAGGGAAATCCACATTATTGGAAGCCTGTGCGAGACTTCTTCCCATTGAATCAGGTTCCATCCGCCACGACAAGGTTTCAGTGGTTCGTCCTGACGGCGCCAGGTCGGTTTCGCCCGTTGTGGTGGGCGTCACCCTCCAAAAAAATGGATCGATGGGGAGCGAAACGGTCCAAGAGCACCTTAAATCCGCAATGAGTGCTGCAGGAGCCACCACTGACCTCCTTCCGTTTCTGGAAGGGTTCAACCTCTCCCACCGCCGCAGCGATGCAATGGCCCAACTCTCCCAAGGTCAGGCCAGGAAGGTGGCTGTTCTTGCAGGGCTCCTCCCCGCTTTTGTGGCCTCCACGCCCGCCTTGGTTTTGCTGGACGAACCATCAACTGGCCTCGATACCAACGCGAAGGCTCAGTTGATTGAGTGGATGGAGCAGTTGCGGTCTTCTGGACATGCCTTGTTGATCTCCACGCACGACCAAGAGGTGTTGGATGCTTGCACCGGTGCCTTTGAGATTCAAGGTGCTTCAATACGTCACGAAGCGGACTCCACGACCCCTCCAAACCACGCCAAGATGGTCTCAACGACACCCTGCAAAAAGGAACGAGGGGGCGCGTTTGGTGTTCGTCATCAACTGCGAACCCAGGCATGGCTAACACACAACGGGGTTGCGGGACTTCTCACCTTGGGCCTCTTGGTCGTTTTAGGCGATGTCAACGCCGCCCTTTCCTCCACGCAATCACTCGGGTTGGTGCTCGCCCCTGCCATGGCGATTGGGTTGTCCGGTGATGCCATGGTCAACCTCGGCCGAGAAGAACGAACCCATGATTGGCGGCGAGCGGTTGGATTGTCCACACCCCACAGCAGCATGTTGCCGTTGTTGTTGGGGGGCATCTTCACCGCAATGGCGTCCCAAGCCATCGTTGGTGAGGCGCCGATAAATCACGTGATGTTGGGTGGTCTCCTCAGCGTTGGCATCGCCCACAGCATGCGGTATCTCCAGCACTCAGTTGACCGTTTGGCTCGTCCAAATGCGGTCTTTGTGGGCCTTCTCACACCCGTGATGTTGTTGCCCTATGCTCTGCTCATCGATTGGCTTGGCTGACCACAACCACCTTCAAAGAGGGCGAACGAGAGGCCATTCATATGAAGACACGGCTGGGTGAGTGGCTTTTGCTCACAGGGTTTCTGGGCATCACCAGCACCCTTCTGCTGGCGTTCCTCTGGGCGCCCAGTGTGTCCCTCGACGCCTTTGAATCACCGGCCGCACAGCGCCTGTTCTACTGGCACGTGCCATCTGCGTGGGCGGCTTTCATCGCCTTTGGCGCCCTGTTCTTGGGTTCTGCCGGGTGGATGTTCAGGCGATCCGAACGCATGTGGCGATTGCACGTCGCCGGATCAGAGGCTGGGTTGGCCACCGGATTGATGACGGTTTGGTCCGGATGTGTTTGGGGGGCCGCAGAGTGGGGCACGCCGTGGGATTGGAGCGATGTCCGCTTGAACACCTTTGGTCTTCTTACCCTGCTCGCGGTGTACCTGGTGCTCGGACGAAACAGTCAGCCGGACGGTATTGAAACACGCGACACATTTGCTGGATTTGGACTGTACGGATTTGTTCTTGTGCCGTTCACCTACATCGCCACCCGCATTTGGGCGATTCGGCATCCAGGCCCCGTCGTGGGAACCGGCGAGGAGGGTTCCATCAACGGCGACATGGGATTGGTCTTGTTTCTCGGAGCACTGTCCTTCACCGCCCTCATTCTGGGGCACATCCTCACGTCCATGCGAATTACAAAGTGCGAGCAGCGAATTTTTCAAGTGCAACAGGTGTTGGACAAGGAGGTCTTGTGATGGATGGAATGACGTATTTGGCCGTTGGCTACTTTGGAATGGTGGTTGGCATCGGGTTGTGGACGTACACCGTCGTCATTCGCAGCCGTCGCCTATCGGAGCGATTGGACAGCATTGAAGCAGCCTTGCCCTCCGAGAACACCAAAGAACACTGAGGCACCGTCTTTTGGTGTGAATTGAAGGCCTTTGAGAAACGCTGCCAACCGTCCAAACAGAAGCCAAATGTCTTGAGAACAAAGACACCTTGAAAGGCAAGTGTAGAAAGTCAGCGCAAGGGATGAGCATGAGCGGTCGCTTCGGAGGGGAATTTTGCCTCGTTTGCGGGGCGGAGCCACCGCTGTTTGGCGACCGCATGTGCGAGCCCTGCACACGAGCGAGAACCCAATTGGCCACGGTCCCTGAAAATGTACCCTGGGTACGTTGCGCCCGATGCGGCATTGTTGAGATCGACGGTAAATGGGAACAAACGACCGAAGCGGACATTTGGGACGAACTCATGCACCGCAACGTTGGGATTCACGAACGGGCTGAAGACATCCAGTTGGCCATGGAGCCGGTCAAGGTTTCCGATCGCCACACGCTGCTGCACATTCAAATTGAAGGCGTGATCGATGAACTTCTCTACCAAGAAGAACACAGGATGCGAACTCGAATGGCCAACGGTGTGTGTTTGACCTGCACCCGGCGCGCTGGGAATTATTTTGAGGCCACCGTGCAACTCCGATCGAGCGGTCGCAGATTGAGTGAAGAAGAATTTACCAAACTGCGCCACACACTTGACCTGGTGTTGGAAAAATTGTCCGATGACCCCATGTTTTTCATCACCTCAGAAGGGCCGGTCACGGGGGGTTATGATGTGGTTCTCGGCAGCAAAGGGTTGGCGCGCTCTTGGGGCCGGCATCTCGTTGACGAATACGGCGGCATGGTCGTGGAAACCAACACCACGGTTGGTCGAAAAGACGGCGTGGACGTCACCCGATTGACGCTCCTTTACCGCAAACCGGGGTATGAAATCGGGGACCTGGTACAGTGGCGACGTCAGCATTGGCGCCCAGCGACATGGACCAAAGAGGGTGCTGTATTGGAGCGTGTTGGGCGTCGAGAACGGACAGGAGCAAGTTGGAGGGACCTCGAACATGCCAAGGTCGTGGCCCAGCGAAAAGAGATGCTGACGGTTGATTTCATCAATGAGGACGCTACAGTGGGCGAATTTCTCGACCCGTCTAGTTGGAACATGGAAGCTGTCCGATTGCCGTTCGACCACGTACCTGGCCGGCAAGGCCTGCTGGCCAAGGTGGACGGTGAATGGATGACCATGCCTTGGATGGCACTCGATGAGAAGGAGGAGGATGCATGAACGAATCTACCCCCGATGACATCGAGCCAACCATGGCCTCCCTCTTTGAGCAACTCGACACGGAAGGGATGACGGGTTTTACACGCTCGTTTGTTCACGACCTTCGCTCCGGTTTTGAAGCCGTGAACAACGAACGCTTTCCTTGGATTGAAGACATGAAACGCACGCGATGGCAGGGTGTGTTGTGCTTGGGGATGGGGGGCAGCGCTGCTGGCGGTGATTTTTTGGCGACATTAGCCGGATTGCAAGGAAGTGTCCCGGTTCATGTACACCGTGATTACCAACTGCCGGCTTGGTGGAGCCCTGCGCATCTCGTTCTGGCCACCAGTTACAGCGGAAACACAGAGGAGACCGTGGCCGCGACTGAAGCAGCTCTTCGCAAAGGGGGAACGGTCGTGGTCATCGCCACCGGAGGCCACCTTGCAGGACTCACCGAAACTTCCGACTCCTGCCATCTCATCCCCTGCACGGGAGGCCAGCCACCTCGAACCGCCTTCGGACACATGTTCAGTCGTCAACTGGCGTTGATGGAACACCTCGGGTTCATTCAAGCCCAAGAACCTCAACATCGAAGCGCCATGCTGGACAGACTCCAACAGCACAACGAATCCTTGGACGTGCTCAACCACCACGAGGGTGACATCGCTTTGCTCGCAGCCAGTCTTGCAGAGCAACCCATCGCAGCGCTTGGGCCAACGGAGCTCAGCCCAGTTCTGAATCGATTGAAGAACCAGTTCAACGAGAACGCCTCTCGGTTTGTTCGGGTGGGATCGTTCCCCGAGATGAATCACAACGAAAGCGTAGCCTGGGGAGGAGTTGGGGATTCAAAAGACCCCGATGCACCCAATCAAGCCCTTTTGTTCCTGTCCTGGGACGGCATGCATCCTCGAGTGAAGCAAAGGATGGCATGGATGGTGGCTCACTGCACCACAGAAACAGCATGGAACCTGGTGGGCGAAGGGTCGTCACTCCTCGAAACACTGCTCTATCACTGCATGGTCATGGATTGGTTGTCGTTGGCGCTGGGAGTCCTGCACGGAAAGAACCCAGCGAACATCGGACCCATCGACTCACTGAAAGGCCATTTGGGCAGCGTTCAGTAAAGCGGCCCACAAATTAACCTCGGATCGGGGTACATCGCTACGGCTTCGTCCCGTTCGTCTGGACGTACCACACCCGGCATGTCGGGGGATTGGGGAGGCGTGAAACTCATTTGGACATGGACATGAGGTGCCCAGCCCCCGTTTTCATCCTCTGTCCCCAAATGCCCGATGATCTCCCCTTTGGTGATGACTTGGCCTGGCGAAAACGTCGCCAATGTTGTCCCGTGGAGGTGACCGTACAACACGAAAAACCGGGCAACTTCTCCCGAGGGTTCACCGCCCACCTCGTTGGGCAACATGGCTTCATGCACGGTGATGAGTGTTGGCCCATAAGAGCCTGCTTCATTGTTGACGCCGGTGGCCCATACTTCCCCGTCGCAGCACGCATAAATGGGGGTCATGGCGGGTGCACCAAGGTCCAGACCGACATGGTGGAAACGGACACCTGAGAACAACTCATCTGTGTACATCCAAGGACGTGCTTCGTCGTACCTGCCCACCGAATACGGGTAAGGACACTCCCAACCTTCGACCGGTGGTTTGGTAAAATCGTGGACCCAATACGGCCCGTCAAATTTGACGGTTGGATGGAAGGACCATGCAGTGCTCATCTGGTGTCGTGTTCGTGCGAAGTTCATGAGGTTTCGCAGAATCATGAAAGCATGGCTCGCCTTGGAAGAGCCGATGCTTGGTGAATTGGCTCTGGTCGTGGCACCGAGCTTGCTGCCGGGTTGGGCGCTTGCTACGGTGTTGGACGGCAGCAGTGACCGATTGCGCAAGGGGCTTTTGGCACCAGCGTTGGGCCTTCTGTTGATGTTTGGAGTCTCAGGGGCCTTGTTGGCAGCAAACGCATGGTCGGGATGGACGTTGGTGCTGGCCATGGTCGGCGTGAACGTCCTTGCCTATCGAACGATCAATGTTCGTCATCACGAAGTGACCAAATGGACGCGGTGGCAACGACTGGAAGCGGCCATGAACGGTGTGGATTTGGAAGAAATCAATCCAGCGTTGGAACTTGAGGCAGAACAACAGCGTCTTATTCGATCTGCTCGCCATCTTCCGTTGATGGCCTTGAGTGGCCTGTTGGCGATGTTGGCCCTGCTCAGCCCGATGATGCAAAACCTACCGTTTGGTGTTGATTGGGTCGGTTTTGCCATGCTTGCTCAACAAGCCGCAACGACCGGTGAATTCGCACTCTCGGGCGCCAACCAAGGCTTTTGGACCTATCCTCCGGCGTTTCCATCCCTGGCGGGTTGGATCAGCCTCACGTCCTCAGCGGATGCCGGGCGTGCTGTGTTTCTCCTTGGCCACTACAGTTTGTTCGTCCTCTTGTTGGGCCTTATGGGGGCCATGGACCGCTACGGTGCAGGTGCTCAAGTCATGTTGGCGATGGGGTACAGTTTGGCCTTGTTTGCCAAAGTGTTCGATTCCGGCTATCCGAGTGTTGCCAGTCAACTCGGGTTGGTCGTGGGGTTGTTGGTTCTTCTTCGCCCCAGCCAAGACCGGCATCGGCATCACACTCTGGGGCTGGTGGTGGCCGTGTTCTGTGTGGCGCTCGTTCACCCCACAGGGGCGATGTACCTCGCCCTGCTGATGTTGAGTCATCTCGTCCACGGCTTGCAGGTCGAAGACGAGGACACTCGAGCCTTGATGCGAACCATGGCGTACCTGGTTTCGGGATTGGTGACGCTGGGGATGGCTGTGGCCCTGCTGGTGTTTGCACCTCGGTTGTTTGATGAGGCGGTGTTTTCAGAATACGGTTGGCAAGGTGGCCGGCCGATGTTGATGTACAACGGGCCGCTTTTGGTTCTCGGCTTGTGGGCGGGCATGGCTCTTCGCAAGACCCTCGAAGGTCGCATTCTCATCACGTGGTTCGCTTCGTTGTGGGTGCTCAGTTTGGTGCACCTCATTGAAGGGTTGAGGTACATTCCCGTGCTCTCGTTGATGTCGTACACCCTCTATTCAATGGCCCTCCACGCCTTCCATGTGCCCTTGGCAGCGTTGGTGGCGTTGTGGTGGTCACCTTCCGGCCGATTAACCCCCGTTGAAGCGTTGGAGGATTGGTCACCTTTCCGGCCACCTCCAGCGTTGACCGCTGTCATGACCGTTGCCGTGATGGTGGGGGCAGGCGCTGCCGGCGCTGTGGCACTTACGCTGCGAAGTCATGAGGAATTGTGGGCGGTCAGCCCGGGGGATTTGGCGGTCCGTGAGGCGCTGGACGGCATTGAAGGCGTCGTGTTCACTGAAAACATGCATTGGGGCTATGTTTGGAATGTCCCGGAGGGCGTTCTGACCACGAGCATCCCTTCATTGGGTTTGGTTCACATCGACAACAGCGAACATCCTCGGGCGTCCTTGGCGATTTACTACAACAACCTCACCTACATGCGCGAAACCGGCATGAACCACGCCTTGACGTCCCCTTTGGGCAGCATGCAATGGGAATTGGCGTCTTCTCCGTACTGGGAGGTGCTCTACACCGTGGACGGTGCGACACTTTGGCGTCATGTGCCCAACGGTTCGGCCCCGATCACGACCCTCCATGCTGCAAACATGGACACCTGCGAGACATGCACGGAACGCTTGGACATTTGGCGTGATCATCGATTCCGAGACCCCATTGGCCTGGGAGACACGCGACCGTTTTCAGTCGAAGGTACAGACGATCGTTTGATGTTGCAGCCGCCAACTGCAGCCGTGGAGTGGTGCGTGGTCTACGAAGTCGTCGGAGAAGTGAACCCTTGGACCCTCAAGTCCAGCGGAGGAACTGAGCGACCTGTGTACGCCATGCGTACCGACCCCGGGTTCCATCGGACGTGTGTGAACCTTGAGAACCCCACACATCTTGAGGAGGTCAACCTGTCCTGGTCTTCACCTTCATCCAGTCGCTGGCTTAATCCATTGGGACTTTCAGGTCGGGACGACGTGTTGTTGGACCGCACCGGCGTGCGATGGCACTGGTACGAATGGACCATTGAACAGGCTTAAACTTGAACACTTCAAGCGGCTTGATGAGGCCTGTCGTTGAACCATCTGGTCGTCCTTCTTCCCGTTCTAAACGAAGCCTTGGGGTTGAGGTGGGTTCTTGAGCGAATTCCTTACGACAAACTGAGCGAAAGAGGGTACACAACCAGCGTCCTGGTGGTCGACGGCAACAGCACCGACGGTTCCCCCGAAGTGGCCAATGAATGGGGCATCAATGTCTTCACTCAAGACGAGGCTGGCAAAGGTCATGCCATTCGCCAAGGATTCGATCAAGCCCTCGCTATGGGAGCTGATGTGCTGGTGATGTTGGATGCAGACGGGACCTACGCACCCTCTGAAATGGTCGGTTTAATCGATCGGCTCGATCGGCTCGATGTCGTGGTGGGGGATCGTTTAGGAGGCGACATTGAAGAGGGAGCCATGACCAGACTCAACTTCGTTGGCAATCACATGTTGACCTGGCTGGCCACGGCCTTGTTCGGCACCACAACCTTGGATTTGTGTTCTGGGTATTGGGTCATGAAAGCCTCAGCTGTCAGGCAAATGCAACTCAACAGTCAATCGTTTGAATTGGAAGCGGAGATGTTTGCCAGCCTCGTGCACCATGCCGTGCCCTTTGATTTCGTTCCAATCAAGTACAGCGTTCGGTTGGGGGATGCCAAATTGGGGTCCACCGCGGATGGTTGGGCCATTTTGAGAAAACTTGTGACGCGTCGAATCTTTCCCCTGCCAGCCGCATAAACCAGACCCACCATCGACCGGAGAACTCAACATGAAACGCATTCTCACCGCAGTTTTGGGTTCCAGTGGTTTGGTTGCACAGCGTTTGCAACAACGACTCGTCCACCACCCTTGGTTTGAGCTGGCTGCCGTTGCGGGTTCGCCTCAACGCCTTGGTCAACCCCTAGATGGGTTGTCTTGGCAGCTTGAAGATGGACGCCCTGAACTGCCAAACCTTTCCGTAATGGGGCTTGATGATGAAGCGGCCATCGCTCAACTTGCTCAAGCAGGTGTCGAAATCGCTTTCTCAGCCTTGCCGGCCAATATCGCATCGACCATTGAACCGTTGTGGGCCTCCCATGGCATTGCCGTCTTCTCGAACGCCAGTGCGTTCCGCCGGGTCAAGGGCGTGCCGTTGGTGGTGCCCGAGGTGAACCCTCAGCATCTCCTGGCACTTGAGGGGAGGAACGAACGCATCGCTTGCGCCACCAATTGCACGTTGTTGCCTCTGCTTTTGCCGCTTGCTGCCCTCAACGCTGCCTTTGGATTGAACGCATGGGTCATGAGGAGTGAACAAGCCCTCTCGGGGGGAGGATACGGCCTCATCGACAGCGTGAGAGAAACAGGCACCGTCCCCAATGAAATTCTTGGTGAGGCGGAAAAGACAGAAGCGGAATTTCGTCACGTGCTCGGTTGGAACGGTCACGCTGAACTTTCGTGCAAACGGGTCAACCGACTTGATGGGCATCATGTTTTCGTGGAAGCCACATTGAGTCAACGAACATCGGTAGAAGCCGTCCAAGACGCCATTGCCGAGTGGTCACACCGGTCCACACCCTCACACTTGCCCTCCGCTCCAGCGCGTTCCATGATGGTGGTTGAATGCGTTGATCCAGAGGCTCACCTCCTTGCTGATGGTGAGACTTTTCCCAAATCATCCGACCCGACGACGAACCTCAAAACCGGCATGGCCGTTGTGGTCGGAAACATCGTGACAACAGGTTCCAAGGTGACCTTCCAAGCCTTGTCTCACAACACGCTACGCGGGGCAGCAGGTGGCACGGTGTACCTTGCTGAATTGGCGGTGGATTCGGGGCTGTTTGGCCCAACACAGGCACAGGGCTAAAGGCCGGAACCGTCTCCTAGAATTCGGTGAGCGCATGGGACTTACAGCAATGATTCCAGACATGACCATCGGCCAATTGACCTTTGAGGCAGCCGAGCGTTGGGGTGAGATTTGGGACCCCCTAGCGACGCGTATGTGCGTTTTGCTCATCCTTCCACGCAAGGAACGCAAGTTGATGGAACTCCACGGTGACATGGTTGAACACGGCCAGCCCGTCATGAGCATGTTTCATCGCCCCAGAGGTGAAGCCCCCCTTCTCGAAGACCAAGGCTTCAATCCAAGAGATGCCTCTTTTCAGTTCGTTGACCTTGCAACCTCAGACCTCGGCCCTTGGGTTCAGCATTTGGTCACCGGTGAAGGTTGGTTGAGAAGTTCCGTAGAGATCAGCTCCACGCCGTTTTCGGTCGGCGTCCCCAACCAGCGACCATTCGAGACCATCCGCACCCTGTGTTTTCGCCATCCCACCATGCCGGCCTTGGAGCGGTATTTCACGGCCTTTCCACCGGCGTCACTACCCGGGAAATGT
>QXXW01000121.1:0-9346 GCA_009887255.1 Candidatus Poseidoniales archaeon
GGCCACGGTGGCTGCGGAGGAGATGATAAGAGCGCCAACAAGGAGCTGACGGCTCTTCGCGACGGTGAACCCGGCGCCGATGGCCTTAACGAGCAAAATACGCCCGATGAAGTACACAACAATCCACATCAGAACCCCGGTCATGACCCAGGGTATCGAATTGAACACGTCGGCGATCCATGGGTCCCGTGTACCGCACAACAAGTCGCCGTGTGAATCCAATTTACAAAAGTCCGAACGGTTTTTCCCGTACAGTTCCAGGAAGATGTTGATGGAGAACACCGAAATGAACCAAATGTGAGCCAGATAAACGGCTCCAGCCGCTGCAAACCAGGGATCTTCGACGGGTCGCTTCTCGCGGCCACCGAGGAACGGAGGGAGAGCGAGAATGCCAACTGGGATACCGGTTAGAGCAGCGCCCCACCATGCGGCGTTCCATGGGAAGACGGGTTGTCCAACAATGTCGCCGATGAACCCGGTGGGCACCACGAATTGAGGAAGGTATTCACCCCATCGCAGGTAACCGTAGGAGAACAGAACGTACCAGTCGGGGAACACGAACCCAGCCTGAGCATAGGGGTCGGCTGCGCCGTGGAGCGGCGGGGGAATCAACCAAGCGGAGAACAGTAGGATGGAGAGCATCGAGGCGAAGATGATGCTGTCACGCAACACTTCGTGCGGCCAAAAACCGTGACCGGTTCGTGTTCGCGTACGCTTTTCTTCTGCCTTCTGCAGTTGTTCTTTTTCCTCCATGTACATGGAGGCGACTCGGCCAAAGTTGTCAATCAGTCCCATTTCAAACACCCTCCAAGATCAATGCGGCTCCGCGATGCCTTGCACCCAGACTATAAACAAGTGAATGATGATCAACGTCGTAACAATCACTGGCAAGATGAACACGTGGATGAAGTACATTCTCGTCACGGTCAGCGGGGTCAATTCAGACCCAGTAAACAGGAGTGTTGCGATGTATTTTCCAACCAGAGGACTCGAGTTGGCAAGGTTGATGCCGATGATGGCGGCACCGTAGGCAAGACTGTCCCATGGGAGCAGGTAGCCCGAGTAGCCAAAGACGATGGTCAAAGCCATGAGAGCGACACCGATCAGCCAATTCAGTTCTCGGGGGTTTCGGTAAGCCCCGGTGAAATATACTCGGCACATATGGAGGAAAACGCTGGCCACCATGAAGTGCGTCGTCCAGTGGTGTACGGCTCGAAGAATGTAGCCGAATGGAAGTTGAGTCATGATGTACTCCATGCTGGCGTAGGCCGGTGACGGGTCACCTTCCCCGCCGGGAACGTAGTAAATTCCGAGCACGGTTCCTGTGATCACCAGAATGATGAACGAAAGGAAGGAGATGCCACCCAAACAGTACAGAGGGTACCAGTACCATATGATTCGGAGCTTGTATTTCTCTGCGTGGGTGAGCGGCATTTGTCGGTGCATGTTGTAGTATGCGCCCTTTGACATGTTCCAATAATCTTGGAGGCGGAATCGAGTGTCCAGCCAGGAGAAGACCCAGAGGAAGGAGCGTTCGGCCACCCCCATCTTGCCTGACGACTCCACGGCGCGCAAAATGTCGCGGCGTGGCATTTCTTCGTTCTCCTTACGGAGCGTGAACGCCACGAGGACAACGAGGAACACTATGAAAAACCAAAGAATCCAGAACATGGTCGTCATCGTATCACCTCAGTCACAGAACGTGTACCAATCCACGTAGTCGGGCAGACCCTCGATGGTGTCGCCGTTGAGTTGAATGGGAATGATGGGCAAACCCACTGGCGCAGGTCCGCCAGCACGCTTGATCCCTGCGTACTTGAATGTGGCACCAGTTGACCGATTTCGATTGGAATTCATTTCAAGAACGGTTGGATCAAATCTGGACGAGTGGCAAATGCAGAACAGCTTGGTTCCGCCGTCGTCCCCTCCACCGGGGGTCCATGAATCCTCAGTAAAGGAATTGGAAACGAGTTGCCAACCGGGGATGCAGCACAGGTGAGTGCACCGGCCGAACACCATCACAAGGTCGTCGCTGGGCATCAGTCGAGGGTCAGCCTCCGCCAAATCTTCAAAATGACCGACGTACTTGCCTGTCTCGTCGTAGCCTTCTGTGAACTGGAATCGAGCCTTGCCGTTGGACTCGGGGGTGCCTGCGTTGCGCGAGTGCTCAACATACATCACGACCACGGGGACGCCGTTCCAAACGCCTGATGCGCCAGAAGTGCCCGTTGATGAGCTCGCCGCCTCAGCCACGAAATCGGCTTTGGTCATTGGCTGGAGGTGCTTTGCACCGTACCATGCTTCGTCTTCACGGCCCTTGGCCCAGAACTGGACGGCCAAATCCCCGCCACTGCTCCCGCCGGGCGGCAGAAGGATGGCGGCGAAGCCGAGGACGCCAATGGATGCGGTGAGCACACCGGCTGCTGTGTTGAATCCGTAGCGAAGGAATTGACGTCGGTTGATGGTCGTTTGACCTCCGGCCATCGCTTCATCAACAAGACCGGGTGCTGGTTTGAGTTCGTATTCTCGTGCCATGATGATCACCACTTGTATTCTCGCCAATCTTTGACGTGTTCTGGAATGAACTTGTTTTGAGCGTGTTTGACGATGATGGTGTCTGGGAGAATGAATTTGAGGTAGATGATGCCGATCATGATGAGGGTGGTAAAGGTCATTGCCAGGTGGAAGGAGAGTTGTTGTTGATCCCATTTGTTGGCAAGCCCGTACATCATGGAGAAACTCCAGTAGCAGATCCAGAACAGACCCCAAGCAAGGAAGAACATGGTGAGGTAGGAGGCACCCGAGGGAGCCAAGGAAGCGGACACGATCGACCCCGGTTCGGCGACGTTGAACACACCGTGATCAATGGCGCTGGTCATCTGGTCCTCGGTCAATTCAGCGCCCTCAAGGGCTGTGCGGGCATCATCAACGCTCACGGAGCCGTCAGCCACCTTTCGAAGCAAAACTGAGATTGTATCGTCCATCACTGGTCACCTCTTCGCATGAGTTTGTAGCGCAATCGCAACTGATTGCTTCGTCCTTTGTAGGAGGTTGAGAAGCCGTATCGAAGCAACAAACCGGCAAAGGCCACGACGCCCAAGACGGCTCCAAAGCCAAGAAGCCCCAGCCAGTGAGCACGCAACTTTGCACCCATGTGGTGAAGATCAACACCGTGGTGGTCGGGCTCAGGAGGTGCCACGTTGCCGTCGCCGGCAAAGAGGGTCCGAGTGCCCATAGCGGCCGATGCCTCATCGCCTTCGTTCAGGCCGAAGTTGAGTTGGTTCCACTTGTCCTCCACACCCGGTACTTGGTCGCCGTTGACGGCGTTTCCTGCGATGTAGAAGTAGGCAACTCCTGCTCCGGCATCAGCGGGTGCAGTCCAAACAAACTCCCATGCTCGGTCAGGAGTGGCCGATGAGGCTTCCGTGTGGGTCAAGGCCTGATTGTCTACAGCTCCGTCGATCTCTGGGTTTTGTGCCATCTCGCTGGAGAGTTCACCGAGCGTGACCCTCATGGAGAATCCACCTGTGTATGTGCCAGTCGCAGGTGGGCCACCGATGAGTTGGAGCCGAAGATCGTATGTTTCTCCGGGCTCGTAAGCAAAGGGAACGTGGTCAAGAATCACCTGCACGGAATTGTCCGCCACCTCATTGTGGCAGAGGCATCCCGATTTGGCCACGTCTTCGATATCGACCTGACCGCTTGAACCCTGATACGAGTGTGTGCCGGCGATGCCGCCGTGGTAGGAAGACGCCAACGTGGGGAACAACAAGAGGAGACCTACCAAGGTCAACAACCCGATGCGAGATGTTTGAGTGGTCTTGAGCATGTCCTCACCCTCTACCCTTTCCGACTTGGGTGGACTCCTTAAACATTGTTAGCAAATCAGCAACAAATCTGCGGCGCAGTCAAGCGTTTTTTTGTGATAATCCCCACGCGACACGTATCATTTCACCCATTCCAAGCGGCAGGGTTTTGAAGGTGGAATGAAGGCACCAAACGAACACCATGACCGACCACGCATTTGAGAACACCTACAACCTCTCAAACGACCAGTTGCTCCAACTTGACGAAGCGGAAGAGCTCATGGTCAAAGGCGCTCTTGGCAAAGCGGAAACCATGCTTTTGGAGATGCTAAAAGTTGAACCCCATTGCATCCCCGTACTCTCCAATCTCGGCCATTTGTACGGCCGACATCTGTCCGAGTTTGAGACCGCCATCACCTACTACAACAAGGTGCTTGAATTGGAACCGGACAATGCTTGGGCCCGTGACGCTCGGCGACGATACTTGCGTTACGTCGAGTGAACGCCATCGAACGCCAAAGTTCTTTGAGAACCGCTGGGGCTTCCTGTTTGCATGGACCCCTCAACCATCCTCATCGCCGGCGTTGGCGGCCTTGGGTGCGCATGGGCGAAGCAAGCCCACGAAAAATCAGGAAAAGGGGTCCATTTGGCTCTGATCGACGCCGACGAGTTGAGTTTTGTGGACGGTCCGGGCGTACACCATCTTCGCCTCGGGCACACCCTTGACCCCATGGGATGTGCCGCCTTGCCACCACTTGCTGAGCAACGAATGAGAGGTCTGGCGAATTTGACCGCCTCGTTGCTCCAAAACACGGAACTTGTCATTCTGTTGACGGCGTTGGGAGGTGGCGTAGGCACCGGAGCGGCTCAAGAATTCGCCCGGCAAGCCCGCCAACGCGGCGCCATTGTGTTGGCGGTCGCAGCCCTTCCATTTGATGCTCAACCCACACGACTTGAAATTGCAGAAGCCGGCTTGGAACGGTTGGAACACATGGCCCACATCACCGTGCGATTGTCGTTGGACCGGTTGGCTCGTCAAGCGAGGGACCGTGGAACTCAATGGCACATGGGGTCGGAATGGATTGAAGACCTCGTGGACGGGTTGGTCAGAACGCTGATGCGAATGGGACTCATCAATCTTGATTTGATGGACCTTCGAGCCGTTGTGGATCAGGACGGCGAAGCCACCATGTTGGTCGGTGTTGGTCGCCCAGACGACCCCCGAGGAATCCTCGAATCAGCCCTCAAGGCGCCGTTGGCAGCCATGGATGTTGGTGGAGCCACGGGTTGCTTGATTCAGGTCGAAGGAGGAATGGGCATGACCATTGGCCAAGTTGACGAAGTGGCCACGTTGTTCACAAGCGCCCTCGACGATGGAGCACAGGTCATTTTGGGGGCTCGAGTGAGTGAAGACCTTCAGGACACCATCCGAGTTGTGACGTTGTTGTCAGGCATCCGTCCTGATTAGTTCTGCTCGTCCGTTTCGGACCAATCAACCTCGTCAGCAAGCACTTCAACATCGTCATCGACCCAATCCACATCAACGGGGTCAGGCACAGACATGGAGGCTTCTGCCAGTACATTGGCCTGGGAAACAACGTTTGGCACTGCTTCAGCGGGCTCTTGAGCGACCGTGGTGTTCTGTTCATCCAACAACGCTACAGGAACAGATGGTGGGACTGCTGCAACAGCGCGATTGATGCGAACTTCGTCATCGTGACGACCAATCACCCGCTTCAAGACGCTTCGCTGAATCCATAGGAGAGAGCAAAGGACAACGATGTGACCCGCCATCATGACCGTTTTGATGTCATCCAAGACAACCGTCAACATGGCAACGCTGCCTGCGTAGGCGTACCCAAACGCAAGCCCCATGGGCAACGCATTGCCATCATGTACGATGCGAAACGACGATTTTACGGATTTTGATGTCAGGCCCCAAATGGCCATGAGCACGGTGAACATCATCAGCATCAATTCCTCTGCCACGAGCAGGGCAGAAGGTGGCGCCATGGCTTGATGACGCCACACCGTCAAGGCGTGCCACAGGACAAAGAATTGGGTGAAAAGAAGCCACCGCCCAGAGAATCTGTGCAGGTGGGAGGAGCCTGCGGCGAGTTGACGGTCGTGACGGGTTAATCCAATGGAGACTGCACCCAATCCTACAACTGCCACCAGAAACACCACGTTGTCCATCAACAAATCGCTTGGGGTTAATTCGCCACCACCCATCAGCGTGAACACCGACAGCAAAACCGTCATCAAAGCGAGTAAAACGATGCTGTGAACGATGATTTGAACAAGAAGGCCGCCTTCACGGGCCGTCGATTCGGGAAGTCGCTTGGCGGACACTGCGGAAAGCCATGAAGAGAGGGAACGGGCTTGAACCACCGCCCACAGCACGAACAGGCCACTCAGCACCAACGGCAGCGAATCCAATCGGTCGCCCAATGCCCCATTTTCCCCAAACAACGAGAGAAGAATCACCGCCCAAAGAACGGCAACCCCCAGTGGGAAGAGGCAGATGCGGAAGGGATGAATGAATCGTGTCGGGCCTTTCGCGGCGACCGTTTTGTCCCCAGGGAGCGTTGTCCACCGTTGAACAGCACCAAACGAGGACAGCAAACCCGTCACCACATAACCCAAGGCGATTGAGATGAAACCAAGAGCAGCAAAACCATCCATGCCCCCTTTTGACAGCAAAAACAACAGCACTGAAGCCCCCAGCATAAGAAGGACGTGGGGCAGTGTGCGGGTGTTCAGCAGGGTCCGAACCAGCGCCAAGAGTGAAGTTTCACTCTCTGCCATGTTGGCAAGATCCTCGGACGCTGCCTCGAGATTGCTGCTCTCCATGAAGAGCCCCTACCCATGACTTGTATTGAGGTTACGCTCGTCCACTCAATCTTCATGTGGAGTGGTTCGTTCGCCCCAACATGGCCCGTAAGCTCACCAAGGCCTTGAGAGGAAAGCGACGGTGGGTTGGCCTTCAGTTTGGGAACAAGATCACCTCCCGGCAAGCGTTTCAAGAACGATTGAACGCTGTCCTTGTTCCGCTTGAACTTCTTCATGACACTCGACTCATGGATGTCGTGCCCTCGTCGGACACCAACCCTAAACAACCGGAGTTTGGCCGAGCCATTTTGTGTGTCCGCCTGGAGGATGCGCCGAAGGTTCGTGGTGCCCTTGAACCGCCAGATGCCATGGAAACACTCGGCATACAATGCGTCACAACCAGTGGGAAAATACGCCTCGTTCGAGAGCGATTGGATTTGCCTCGCCCAAAGAGACGGCGCTGAACCTCCCAAGGTTCATGAGCAGGGGGCCTTACCCGGCCACATGGGAGGCGCTGGAGCTGCTCCAAAAATGAAAATGAGCGATGCGCTCATTCTCACTGGTGCCACCATCCTCCTTGGGGCTCTTTTCCTCCATGCTTGGGTTACACCCACACCCATCAACGCCGAGGAAGGACCTTACCAGACGGGGGTCAACATGATGGGAGGCGATTCGATTGAAACGAAGATCCAAGTTGACAATCAAACCTCTCTCCGAGTGGTGGTCTACGACGAGAACATGGACATCGTTGATGCCAAAACCGAGGTGTTGGCTAAGAACGCCATAGAGACCTACGAGTTTACCGCCTCAGTGAGTGGTTTTTACACCCTTGAAATCGACACTGACGGAGTAAACGGAACAATCAATGAACTCAACGTCCAGCGGAAATTGATGCTTGACCTCCTGCCGTTCCCGTTGGGCGCCATCGTCCTCATGTACGGACTTTACTTGCGCCAGGCAAACGGTGATGAGGAAGAAAAATCAATTGTTCTCGACGCCGTTTTGGAGACCGAGCCAAACCAGCCCGACAGAGTCCTCCAAGTCCTCCCGCCTCCCGCCGACTGAAACAGAAAGCCAGCCTGAGGGTTGCAAAGCAGGATCCTTGATTGCGTGACCATCCAACACAAGAGGGCCCAACAGCTCCACCCCCCTCAGGAAGGTTGCGGCAACCTCCTCAAATCGATCGATGTCCTCCAAGAAGAGGAAGGGAGGCGCATCGTGAAGGCTGCAAACGATGGCGTCCACCTCTTCGGCAAGTTGCTGGACAGAGACGTGCAAACCGCCGTCGTTGAGGGTTCCAAACGCCGACCCGGGTGAACCCGTTGCGTTGAGCCCCAAGCCAACCACCAACCTGTGCCGCTGACCTTTGCTGGCCATCTCATACAGAATTCCACCGCATTTCACCCAACCATCCTTCGAGCGCCGGACATAAACGTCGTTGGGCCATTTCAAACAGAAGGGATGGTCTTCAGCCCCTGTGCATTGGTTGAGATATCGAACAATGGCCGAACCAAACACCACCTGATGGAGAGGGTGATGCTTGACATTGGGACCGTCGTCCAACACCCAAGACATCTCTAGGGAATCCGGTGACGAACTCCAGGTGTGAGCGTGACGGCCGCGGCCATGGGTCTGTTCGTCCGTCCGCATCGAAGTGCCGGGGGGTTGATCTCCAAGCAAGAGGGAAGTGTTGGTGCTGGAGATCGTTTCAAGACGGATCCGGGCTGCTTCGCTGAAGGGATGCCACAGGGCAAGAACACCAAGGCGTTCGCCGTCTTCAAATTCATGAAAGGCGACCTCCTTCGCTGCCAATCCGGCTCGCCATGCTGTGGATTGTGCACGATCAAGGCCACCAGCAGATGACAGAACCACCAAGGCGACACCGTCCCTGGAAAGCAAGTGAGTCGATGATAGACGCTCAACGAACCGTGGAAACAAACCCACGTCATCCGTGTCGGTGAGGGCTGCTTCCTCAAGAGGGCCCAAATGGGCATCATTCATGTCATCAGGAGGACGGAGGTAGGGCATGTTCCACAACACCAAACGGTACGTCTGGTCCCCCCCCCATTGACTGGGGAAACCGTCGACGGATGGGCCCGGGCCGCCTTCTCGGACGTCCACCTTCAACCCATAGCGAAGGGCGTGCCCCCGAGCAGCAGCCACGGCGAGTGGGTTGACATCGCAGGACACCACTCGCCACCCAAGACTGGAAACAAACAACGACAGTGCCCCGCTGCCACACCCAATCTCGAGGCACGAGGACCCAGAAGGAAGACGACATCGTTGAAGGACCCCTGCCAAAAGGTCAGTATCTTCTCGCGGTGGATAAACCGAAAGCGGAAGGTCAAGGTTGAACAGTTGACCGGTTGGCGATTTCCAAATCACGGCATTGGCGTGGCGAACAACCCGTTCGACCTCTCGCTGGGCGTCGCCCGGAGTGAACCACGGCGTCCCGGCCATGTCGTGGCCATGTGAAGCTCACACATAGCCATGACCGGTGTGGATTCAGGAAAAAGGCGTGAAACAAAGGAAATCGGAGGCCTTTTACCAAACTTGCGGATTGGTCCATCCAGTCTCTGCCGGACCGTGGCATCTATGGTCGGCGGAACCTATAAAAAGACCATGTGAGTCGGGGCAAAAGCCCAAGTTGCTACATTGGGCCTGTAGCTCAGTCAGGTAGAGCGTCGGACTTTTAATCCGATGGTCGC
>QXXW01000122.1:0-2370 GCA_009887255.1 Candidatus Poseidoniales archaeon
CGGACGGAGGACCAGAGGGCGGACCGGAGGGCGGACGGGACGGAGGGCCAGAAGGTGGAGGTGTTGCAGAGGCGGGTGGCTCTTCAACGGGAAGCGGTGGTGGGGATGACAACACGCTCAGTAAAGGATCGGTGGACAATGCCTCGCTTCGAGGCTCCTCAACGGGTGGGGCTTCCGAGCGTGGTGCAAGTGCGCTCAACAACGGGTCACTGGTTGACGGTGCAGTTTGGTTGGTTGGTGCTGGCGGTTCAGTGCGTGGCGTCAACGGCGTCAACAGCGCATCGTTGGGGGTTTGAACAGAAGGAGTCGGAGGCGAAGGGAGCGGTTCGGGTTGTTCAGTTGATGTTCCTTGCCCGCCGGCCATCCAGGGAGGTGTTCGCGGGCCGTCTTCTGTGTCAGCAACTTCAGCGGCGTCGCCTCGGAGAAGTTTGGTGGCCCCTCCCTGAGCGTTTTCGCCGACATACGACGTCATCACAATGGAATCTGGACTGATGATGCCTCGTTCTTCGGTGTTTCCAAACGCATCAAGGTTGGTGTCAAAGGCCCCGGAAAAAAGACTGCTGCCAATCGCGTTGCCCAGTTGCCGGCCCTTTTCGGATTGGAATTCAAAATCGGACTCGTAGGGCCCCAAGGTCATCGTTTGACCTCCACCGAGGAACTCAAACGACCAGGTCCCGGCACTGATACGTGCTTCGAACTTGAATTGACGGGTCAACCCGGGCCCGATTGAAGTGATGCCCTCCACAGGTTCGTGACGCTGCCCGTTGTCGGTGACCAAATGGGCCTGTAAGCCTCCGATGGGGATGGCGGATTCGTTCATGATTTCAACCACGATTTGAACGATGTCTTCGTCATCGTCGTCAATTTCCATCACCGACGAGCAAAGCATGGCGTGAAGGGAACCGGCTCGTGTGGAATGATCGTCACTCATTGAGGCGCACCAATTTCTCGTTGGTGAAGGCCGTACTTCAAGGATGTGGGCCGTTGTTGGATGCTTAGCGCAAACGCGTGCGGGTTTCCGATGGCAGTGACCAATCCACAGCAGCCACCGTGTGGTGCTTGCGGTCGACGGTGGTTCGGTATTCAGCCCCTTTCGATTGTGCGTTGAAGGTGTCGCGGACGCCAAACCAAAGAGCGCCGAGAATCGGAATCAAATAGATCAGTTTCGCAAACGCCCTCGGGCCCCAATGGTGACCCTCCAGCATGGTGCCGTTGTCGTGGACAATAGCGATTCTCAGACCCCGTTGGGCAAGAGAGCGTCCCATGGTCTGCCCTGTGTACTTGAAGTAGAGATAGAAGGCTGCTCCAAACAACACCCAATTGAGCGCAAAGAAAGCCGCATACCGGGCCCCTTCAAACACCAAGCCGTAACTGAACAGGGAGGGAAGAAATTCCCCTCTCGCCAACAGTTGCAACACGAGGACGAGCATGATCACATCCAACATGAAAGCAGTGACTCGTTTCCAAGCGGGAGCGATAAGCATGCCTTCTGGAGCAGAGGCCACGACGGTTTGGGCCAGGGTTCCACCCTTGACGATGGTCACGGGACTCTCTGCCATGGAGGAAGCAAGCGCTCCCCCTTTGTCAATTTGCGCTTTGATTTCACGAATGGGTGACGTGCCATGCAAACAAGCCCGATTCTTCAGCCCAGTCCAGATAGGCCCTCCACTCGGGATGATAGCGCAGGGTTTGCGGGTGGCCAAGGACCACCAAACCCCGCCTTGCTCGCGTGATGGCCACGTTCAACCGGCGATAGTCGGACAGGAAGCCAATTTCACCTCGGTCGTTGGCTCGCACCGTTGAGAAGACGATGACCTCCTTCTCACGCCCCTGGTATCCGTCGACACTCTTGATCTCAAGGCCTTCAAACCGCTCACCGGGTTCCCGGCCCCCCGATTGCATGAACAAATCGCTGAGAAGTCGGACCTGCCCGTTGTAAGGCGTCACCACGCCAATGTCATGAGGCGTCAAATCACCCATCGCCAATAGGTCGATGACCACGTTGAGGACCTTGGCGGCTTCATCCCTGTTGGAGCGGCTTTTGCCCTCTTCGTCTTCCTCCTCGGCGCCCTCAATCGGCACAAAGGCCATCGGCTTGTCCCAATCCGGCCAAAGAAAACCAGCCGGGGCCGGTCGTTCGGCTGAAGCACAGCCGTCTTCAAGTCGATTTTGATAGAACCGTGCGCTGGGGAACTCCCGTAAAACAGGATGCATGCGGTATTGGGTGGTCAACATGCACGATTCCAACCCGCAAGCGACGAGCCGTTCGAACAAGGAGCGGTTGAGCCCCCCGTCTTCGGCTCGCCGGCTCACAACCGTTGGAGGCAACTGCTGGTGGTCGCCAACCAGAACGAGCTGACGGCACCCTTT
>QXXW01000122.1:2380-25057 GCA_009887255.1 Candidatus Poseidoniales archaeon
GAATTTTCGATGGGCGAGCAAACGATGGCCGCAACCAATGGTTGTGGCGCATATAACCTCCGCATCGTTAAGCACGCTTTCGGTCATGTTCCGCTCCATTTCTTGAATTTCTTTTCGAGTGATGTTGATGTCTCGGTGCATCAAACCCTTGTCTTTCCCGCGCAGTGAGGACAAGCCACGTTTCATCTCGCGTTCGTCGTCCCGTGCCATGGCCAATTCTTCTTGGAGCGGATGGCGTTCGAGGATGGCATCAAGGGTCGCTGTACGCAGCGATTCTCGGACCTTGACCGGCCGGCCTATTCGCACGGCCTTCACCCCGGCCTCCAGCAACCCTTCGAGCAGGTTGTCCACCGCCACGTTGGACTCCGCCGTGGCCAGCAGCGGCCCGGCCCCCTTCTCTGAAAAGGCCTTGAGCAAACGAACGGCGGTGTGGGTCTTTCCCGTGCCCGGTGGACCCTGAATCAATGTCAGCCGTTGGCGCATTGAGGCCTTGACCGCAGCCTTCTGTGAATCATTGAGCCCGTGCAAGGAGGGCGGTGGCCCTTGCGGGCCTTTCTTTTGTCCGTGGATTTCCGGAGGAAGGGTGGCGTTTTGATTGATATCGAGCACGTTGGCCAACAACACATCCCTCAGCACCGTCCCTCCATCGCCTTCGGTTGAATGGAAGGCGATGAGCGCTTCATGCATGCGGTCGTGCGCCACGCGATTGGCGCCACGGTCCAACCGCCATGCCCCTTTTCTCAAATCTTTGGGGCGGTCCTTAGCCACCACTCGCAACCGGGTTGGACCACGGTCGAGCACCACGCCTTCAATCACTTTCTCACTCCATGGTCGTGACCTCGAGATGAGGACGATGTCCCCCGGAGTAAAACGATGGACCGGCATACGGCCTCCGTCTCGTGTTTCAAAAACCAAAATGTCGTCTCCAAAAAAACGGCCACGCGCCCGTCCGCTCAAGTCAAACAGGGCGAGGCCTGCGGCTGAAAGACGCCCTTTCGTCCAGTTCTTCCACCGCTCTTCGACAAGTTGAGTTTCATCGTCGAGTTCCTGTTTGATCAACTCGGTGAACCGTGTAAAATGGTCCTGGCTTCTCAACCATCGGTCAGGCATGCCTTCTCCGGGTTCAGGCTTGGCTTCTGGCAACGACGCGCTGCTCATCCGCTTCACGGTACCTTTGCGCGCCATGGGCTTGCTCAATCACGGGCCCCCCATATGGGTATGCCTTGGTATTGGAGATATATTTGGACGAGAAACCCTCACTCTTAAACCGGAACCGGCCAGCCCTAAACCACCGGTGAACACGATGTTTGGTCGCAGAAAGAAAGACAAGGAGGTCGTTGGGACCCCTTGCCCCTTCTGTGGTTTTGTCAATGAGTTGGGTGCCCAACAATGCACGCAGTGCTATTATGAATTTGACAGAGCCGCCCGTGACCAACCCACGGCACCTCCCACAACATCCAACACCGACATTATGGCCATGCTGCTGGGTGACAATGAAGAGGATGATGAAGAGGCGGTCATGGTCGAAGCCGTCTTGGCCCTTGACGACGTGACCGTTGAGGTGGACCAATACGCTGCTGTTGCACCCTCAGCCACGGGTGAAGAAAACGAGGATGTGGCCACGTTTGACTACATAGAGAGCGCTACGCCCGCCCTGACCACCACCGTGGTCAGTCGTCCAGAGGACGAAAACGATGTGGAAAGCCAATTGACATCCAACGACGCACCAAAAGCAACGGTTGAATTTGAGGTTCCCGATGTTGATCCCCTCGAGGAGGTCAGCGAACCCGTTCACACGGGTCAAGGAGGTCTGTTTACCTCTGAGGAATTGCAGGATGGAGCCAACGAGGACATGACCGGAAGTGTAGGGCCTGATCCAAACGAAGAAATGGCCCTCCCCGATTTGCCTGAGGATGACGAAGTCCTCGAACAGCCTTCCTCTCTTGCTGCCGCTGTGGCCATGGAAGAAGAGGCCGTTGCGATGGAACTCCCTGAGGTACCTGATGTACCCAATTGGCCGGATGAAGACGAATTGAGTGCCGCCACCCCTGTCATCGAAGTTCCAGACATCCCTGACCTCCCCCTGGACGATGAGGATGTTGCAACCCCTGCACTGCCGGAGGAACACAACTCCATCGAACCCAGCCCCGCCCCTGAAGTTCCTGATCTTCCCGATGACGACACACCCGCCTTACCCGACGACACTCCTGCACCCCCAGAGGACACGCCCGCCTTACCCGGCGACACTCCTGCACTCTCAGAGGACACGCCCGCCTTACCCGACGACACTCCTGCACTCCCCGAGAACACAGCCGCCATACCCGAAGACACTCCTGTGCTACCCGATGACACACCCGCACTTCCAGACATGGAAGAGGGGCTTGAGCTTCAACCTCCTGTGGTAGAACCAACCGTCAGCCTCAGAATGTGGCCTTGGCCCGCTGCTGAGCCGTGGAGCAATCAACAGGTGTATCAGGCCGTGATCGCTGCTATGGAGCACGTCAAGCACGGACGGCTACCCACGGCAGCTGTGGCCCTTGACGAATTGGGCCCGCATCTTGATCACCACCTCGACATGCTCCCGCACATCATCGCTATCATGGTCCATATCGGTCGCAAAGAACATGCCGAATGGACGGTCCAAATGGCCGCTCATCTCTTTGGAGACGACCCACATGTTCAACAGGCGCGGGCTCAGGTCCCAGAATAGGTGAGGCAATGACGGCGACTCCGGAATTGGAGGTCAACGCTGCGGCGGTGCTCAAACCAGTTGGCAAACACGTGCTTGCCGACATGCTCGAAGCCTATCACGAAGATGCTGAGGCTGCCCACACGGCGTTGCCCTGGTTGGAAGCCGGCGAGGACGTCCGACGTCAATTGCGTGACATGATTTACGATATTGAAACTCAAAACGGGGTCGACAGTCTTCATTTTTGGTCGATTCAAACGAGAGAACAAGGCACGTTTGCCGGTTTAATCGGTCTCGGAGACGAGCTCCAATCCCTCCAAGCGGATTTCAATCTCGGGTACTGGGTAAGGAAATCACATCGGCGCCAAGGTCTGGCCTCCGACTGCGTGGACGCCATTTTTCATTGGTTGGAAGGACGTCAAGAGCCGAAAACGGTTGAAATTGTCGTTCACCCACACAACGAAGCTGGGCTGGCGACGGCCAGTGCCACGTGTTCCCGCTGGGGTGGTGAGCGGTTGGATGAATTCATTGGCATCGAATTCAAAGGGCGCACGGTTCCTCATGCCCTCCATCTCATCGATTTGGGACGGGGCGAATCGGCGTGAACACATGGCTCACCGTGGACACCGATGACCTTCGCCACTTGCCCCGCCACCAAGGTCATCCGACCAGGAGCAACAAACCGTTTGAAGGTGACATGTCCAGAATGTCCCCCCGTTTCCAAACGGGTTGGGCTGGATTTCACCGATGGATGGCGACCCATGACCATGCCGTCACCGTCTTTGTGATCACCGACCTTTTCGACGACCCCGATTTTGAGCACTTGTTGAAGGCCTCCCTCGAGGCCTACGGTCAGCGATTGACCGTCGGATGCCACGGTCACACCCACCGGTCATGGTCTGCATGGGGGGAAGCACAAGAAGGATTCAGGGACATGCTTGAGCGGTCAACCGGTTTGCTTCATCAACACGCGGAAAAGCATGTTCGTCCTTGGTTCCGCGCACCGGCAGGTTACGTGGCATCATGGATGGCCAGTGCTCTTGTCGATCATGGGTTTTCTGTGGACAGTTCGGTCAACCCGTCCTGGTTGGTTCGACGAAAAACCAACGGAGAGGGTTGGGGTCCAGTCAAGACCGCCATGACGTCTGCAGGTTTGGTGGAGCGTTCGTGGAACACGTCGTTCACGCTGCCCGTCAACGGTCCAGCTCTCTTTCGCTTCCCGCTGTCCATCATCGCTCGTCGGGCTTGGCGGCGAATGCCTCCCCCGTTGAATTCAGATGGCGTGGTGAACGTGGCCAATGGCTCTGTTCCGCTCGTTACTGCATACGTTCATGTCCTGGATTTTGCCCGAGACGACGGTGAATGGACACCGCCTTTGTGAGCAACAGCAGCCTCAAGTTCATCCACTCGCTGCGCAGCCCATGGAGAAACTGAACCTCGAAGAAAAATTCTCGCTGTTCACCGACCTGTGGTCACCAAAGGTGATCGCTGAGATGAACGATTACCAATTCAAACTTGCCAAGGTCGACGGATCATTTGTTTGGCACGACCACAGCGACACCGACGAAGTGTTCATCGTCATCAACGGCACCCTGCATATTGAATTTGAAGACCGAACCCTTTCTCTTGACCAGGGTGAGATGGTGGTGGTGCCCAAGGGCACACGGCATCGGCCGTTTGCAGAAGAAGAATGCCAGATCATGCTCGTCGAACCAAGAGGTGTCCTCAACACGGGTGACGGAGGCCACGACAAGATGGAGTCAGACGACGGGCGTCGTGCTGAACGCACTGCCGGCAACGATGTATGGATCTGATCTCGGTCGCACAAAGCATCATTCGGTGATGTCGTGACGTTCGGTTTCAATCGACAGATCAGAAAGGGCTCGCATGTACACGTCGGCATCGAGGTCTGCGGAACGAACAAGCGATGAAAGCGCTGCTACCGTGATGGAAGCGGCGTCAACCTCGAAGAAACGACGAAGCGACTCACGGGTGTCCGACCTTCCAAACCCATCCGTACCCAGAACCGTGTAGGGGCCGGTGACCCATTGTCGTATCATGTCGGGGACCGCAGCCATGTTGTCCGAGACTGCCACAGTGGGCAGGTCTTCGGCAAGCATGGTTTCCACCCATGGCTGAACCATGGCGTTGGTCGGATTGAGGCGGTTTGTTCGGCCGCACGCCAAACCTTCTCGGCGCAATTCATTGTAGGATGTCACGGAATAAATTTCACACCGGACCCCGTACCCTTCGAGCAGTTCCACGGCTTGGAGAACTTGCATCATGATGGGTCCGGACCCCAGCAAACGGACGATGGGGCCGTCGCCTTTAGGAGCGCCTCGCAGCAAGTACATGCCGCGAACGATGCCCTCGTCAACGCCCTCCGGCTTGGCGGGCATGGGGTAGTTTTCGTTGTAGATGGCGATGTAATGGATGACGTCGTTGTTTTGCACGTACATGTCTTCGATACCGTGACGAACGATGGTCGCTACCTCGTAAGCAAAGGCAGGATCCCATGCACGGACGGCGGGGTTCGTGTGAGCCATCAGGAGAGAATGCCCGTCCTGATGCTGAAGCCCTTCTCCGTTGAGGGTGGTTCGCCCTGAAGTGGCGCCCATCAGGAACCCGCGAGCTCGCTGATCGGCTGCTGACCAAATAAGGTCCGCCACGCGCTGGAATCCAAACATGGAGTAGAAGGTGTAGAACGGAACGGTGGGGTATAGATGAGTCGAATACGAGGTGGCTGATGCAATGAAGGTGGAAGTGGCTCCGGCTTCGTTGATGCCTTCCTCAAAGAGTTGGCCTTTGGCGGATTCCTTGTACTTCATCAGCACTTTGTGGTCCACGGGTTTGTACAACTGCCCTTCTGGGTGATAAATACCAAATTCAGAAAACAAGGGGTCCATGCCGAAGGTTCTGGCTTCGTCTGGTATGATGGGCACCACGCGATGACCGAATTCCTTGTCCTTCATCAGGGAACGAAGCACACGGACGAACGCCATGGTGGTTGAAACCTCCATTTTCCCTTTGGTGCCGTTGTCAAATTCAGCGTAAGCCCCCGGTTGAGGAAGGGCGATGTGTTCAGCAGGCACCCTCCGCTTCGGCAAGGGGCCGCCAAGGGCTTGGCGTCTTGCTTTGGCGTAGTCGGACAGGGCCGGTACATCTTCTGGAAGGACATAGGGGTAGGCTTCCAGTTCCTCATCCGTGAAGGCGAGGTTGAGGTCGGTACGCATGTATCGCATCGTTTCAATGTCGGCTTTTTTCTTCTGATGAGTGGTGTTTCGGCCTGCAAACGCAGGACCCAGACCGTACCCCTTGATGGTGCGAATGATGACGACGGTGGGTTGGCCCTTGTGAGCGGTGGCTTGAGCGTAAGCAGCATGCAATTTCACAAAGTCATGACCGCCAACATCGGCACAAAGGGATTCGAGGTCGCTGTCGCTGTAGCCTTCGATGAGGGATTGAAGGGCTGGGGTGTTGAACAGTTCGCTGCGAATGGTCGCCCCATCTGCGGTCATGATGCGTTGCTCGTCTCCGTCCACGATGGATTCCAAACGCGTGGCCAAGGCTCCTGAAGTGTCGTTGGTGAACAGGTCGTCCCAAGACGAGCCCCACAGCACTTTGATGACGTTCCATCCGGCCCCTCTGTACCGCCCCTCGAGTTCTTGCACGATTTTTGAATTCCCACGCACAGGGCCATCAAGGCGCTGGAGGTTGCAGTTCATGGTCATCACGATGTTGTCGAGGCCTTCTCGACCTGCAAGCGAAAGTTGAGAAAGCGATTCTGGTTCATCCGATTCGCCATCCCCCATGGTGTACCACACTCGGGAAGCGGTGGTGCTGACGAGTCCACGGTCCTCGAGGTACCTGTTGAACCGAGCCTGGTGAATGGCCGTCATGGCTCCCAACCCCATGCTAACGGTTGGAAATTCCCAGAATTCAGGCATCAACCGAGGGTGTGGGTACGAGGACAAGCCACCGCCTTTGACTTCTTGTCGGAACGCCTCGATCTGTTCCAGCGAAAAGCGACCTTCCATCCAAGCACGTGCGTACACGCCGGGTGAAGCGTGACCCTGCCAGTAGAGATGATCGCCAGACCCGTCGCCGTCCTTCCCCCGGAAAAAGTGGTTGAACCCCAGTTCCCATGCGTGCGAGGCGGAGGCGTAGGTGGAAATGTGCCCCCCAATGCCGTCGAAATGCTTGTTGGCTCGTGTGACCATCATCATGGCGTTCCACCGAACGATGCCGTGCAGGCGTTGTTCCAACGCCAAATTGCCAGGATAGGCGCCCTGATCTTGCGGATGAATGGTGTTGAGGTAGGCGGTGTTCACGGCGTCGATTTCGACCCCCGCATCGTTGGCTGCCTGCACGGTGGCGAGCAGCAAGCGTCGGGCCTCTTCTGGGCCGTGGGCTTGCTCGACCGCACGAATGGAATCCCGCCATTCCTGCGTGGTCACCGGGTCTGGGTCTGGTGTCGTGGAACGTGAATTGAATTCGATGCGAAGCCCCCCGTTAACCATGGGTCCGTTGGGGAGGTTTTCAATCCCTCGCTGTACCGGCTGGTGGCCTTGATGGAATGAAACGGGGCATTTTACCACCCCGACCGGGCAATAAGAGGCACCCGAAGATAGCATGCCGAGCAAGAAAAATCATCGCAATGGTTTAGAACCGGTCTTCCGAGCGAGGGAACATGTCCGTAGAGGCTATGGTTCAGAAGATGATTGATGAGTTGACCGCCGCTCTTGGTGATGCTGCAAAGCACGACAAGGGCAACAGCGCCGCTGGCACCCGTGTCCGAAAGGCCATGCAAGCCACCAAGGCAGCTGCCCAAGAGGTTCGCACCAAGGTGCAAGCCGACAAGAACGCTTGAGTTCACTCAACACGTTTTGGCAGCCCTGGCTGCAGGCAGATAGGTTCAATCGCTTGCCGACCTCGGAGCTGAAGTCACCAAAGTCGAAGCACCTTGGGGCGACGACACGCGAACATGGGGCCCTCCTTTCCAACCTGGCTTTGACAGCGTTGAGGTTGCGTCCTACTTTTTGTCGTGCAACCGTGGCAAATCGATCGTTGTTGCCAACATCAAGCAAGAGAAACAACGAATCCGTGAATTGATGGACACGGCCGATGTGGTGTTGGAGAATTTCAAACCAGGCGGCATGGAACGTCTGCTGGGTGGCGTTCGGGACGACCAAATTTTGTGTCGGATTTCAGGTTACGGCCAGTTTGGCCCCCGATGCGATGAACCGGCGTTTGACCTGACGATGCAGGCCCGAAGTGGCATCATGTCGATCACAGGTGAACCCGACCGTCCGCCGGTTAAAGTTGGCGTCGCATGGATCGACGTGATGACCGGCATGAACGCTGTGAGTTCCATCCTTGCCGCACTGTTCCATAAAGAGCGAACTGGAAAGGGTTGCGTCATTGATTTGTCGCTGTGGGACACCGCTATCGCGGCTCTGGTGAATCAAGCCCACAATGCCCTAGCGGGCCATCATCCACGTCCGATGGGCAGTGCTCACCCCAACCTCGTTCCTTACCGTGTTTTCCAAGCCAACGACGGATGGTTTGCCATCGGAGTTGGCTCCACACCCCAATGGACAACGCTGGTCCGAGCCCTCAACCTAAACGCTCCCGAGGAATGGAGTGAAAACGCCAACCGTATCGCTCAGCGGGACGAAGTGGAAGCGGAGGTCCAGGCCGTGGTTCAAACACATTCGCGGGCTGACTTGGAAATCATGCTCAAAGGTGTGCCTTGCGCACCGGTGAATTCGGTTATGGAGGCTCTTGAAGACCCCCAATCCGTCGCCAGAGGTTCGGTAAGCAAACACCGCAACGTCCCGGTTCTAACCAGCCCGTTGCGACTTCAACCGTCAAACGAGAACAACGAGGTTTGACCGCCTTCGCGGAGCTTCCCGCCTTCCTTCAACTTCTCAAACGCTTGGTCCATTCTCCTCTGACTGAATTGACGTTCAACCTGAAGAAATTGAACGAGCCCCTTCCGGTCCACCTGGCCCTGCTCGAGATCCTCGTCGGCCACCTCCACGGAAGGGTGGTCGAGGAAGATTTGACGGATTTCATCAAGGCGATCAGGGACTTCTTTCGCCTTGGCCTCACAAACGGCTTCAATCGTGCCGTGTTGCTTGATGAGTTTCAGCCCGGTTTTGGGTCCAATTCCTTTGATGCCGGGGTGATAATCTGTCCCGATCATGATGGCAAGATCCACAAGTTGTTCCCTCGAGAGGTCGTTTTCTGCAAGCATCGTTTGCAGGTTGATGGATTCGGCGTGCACCACTCGACCGTACCGTTTGGAACCGTCGTCCATCATGTTTCGAATCAACACCGGCGAGCCATAGAGCAGCGCGTCCCAGTCCTGGGTTGCGACGACGTCGAGTTGCCCCTTAGCGGCCATGACCGCCGCTTGAGCTTCACCTTCCGCTGCTGCTGTGACCCAAGGTACGCCAAGTAGGTCCAACAAACGCTGGGTTTCTTCCACCATTTGTGGTGAATAATGCATGATGCGGGCCGCCATTTTTTGAGCCAGGGTAAAATCTCCGGCTTCCAAGGCTTCTTTGTGAATTGCTTCCGCTTCCAACCGACGCTTCCGACGGGCCGCCATTTCGTCAGCTTTGAGCGCAGGCGACGTCCCGTCAAACACGTACACCGGCTTGATGCCATGTCCAATGAGCGTGGCGGTGCGATGGAGAAAACCCATCAAATGGGACACGGGGTTGCCGTTGTCGTCGCTCAACGGCATGCCGTCGCCCTGTGGCGACCTGTCCCGCATGGTGGTCAAGAACTGAAAGGCCGTCAGAAAGGCATCAATGCCCACGCGCTGACCGGCCAAGGCCTTCAGATTGGTTTGCTCTTTGGGAGCGATGTCCTTGAGGTTGCAGCCCATGCCCCTCAACCGCAAGTCACCGTATGTATGCGTTGGCCTGCGAACGCATCAAGAAGGCTGAGCAACAGCGACTGTCATGAGCGGTTCACTGGCGTGCTTGCGTGGATGGCACCCCGCCTTGGCTCGTGCCGAAGTGGCGGCTTTGTTGCCTCAAGCCACGCTCACAACGACTTCGTGCCCCCGTTGGGTGTGGGTTGATACGAGCAACAGCGATGACCGTCAGCAGGCCCTTGATGTGGCCAGCGGGCTCCAAGCCTTTCTTTTGGACGGAAAACTTCACCGCTGGATGGGCGATCATGAACCGCTGTTGGCTGCGGTTTCACACTATCTTCAATCCCATCCCGTCGATGGCACGGTGAAGGTTCTCTCATGGCGCCAAGAACAACGTATTCCCGGCGTCTCAACGAGTGTCCTTTCCGGTGAAATCGGTGGACTCATGGCACAGCGAGGCTGGTCTGTCGAGTTGGAATCTCCCGACCACGTGTTGGCCTTGATTGCGGACGGCCCCACGAGCACGCTTGCGTTTGGATGGATGCAGGGTCAAGGTCCGGTTCCGTTCGAACACCGTGCTCGCCAAGCAACCCAACGTCCGTTCTTCAAACCCGTTAGTTTGGACCCTAAATTGGCACGTTTGGTCGTGAACATGGCCGGTGGGCCACGCGGGTCGGGTCCAATCGTGGACCCCATGACCGGAACGGGTGGGTTTGTCATCGAGGCCTCGTTGAGCGGACGGCCTTGCCTCGGCCTGGACATCAATTCAGAGATGGTCGCTGGTGCCAGTGCGAACATGGCATGGGCCCACGACGGAGATGTTCCGGAATCTTCCACGGTTTGCCGAGGGGACGCAACGAACATCGAGCAAGCGCTCCCAACTGCCTGGCATGGGACGGTGGCCGGATTCGTTCTTGACCCACCTTACGGACGAAATTCGCACGGCACGATGGGGTCGATGTCCCTGATCAGCAAAACCCTCAGCAGCGCCCGTCGCCTTTGCAAGCCGGACGGTCGATTCGTTCTCATCCTGCCCGTTGAACCCATGGGTGAACGGCTCGATGAACCGGTGGCCTTGGACGAACACGTTCGCCTGGTGAACGGTGAGTGGGAAGGGCTGTTGCAGACGATGGTCGGGCAAGGGTGGAACCCCCGCACGGCATGGGTGGAGCGGGTACATCGAAGCCTCAGTCGCTTGATCCTTCTCGCAGAATGCGCTCCTCAAGATTGAGCAACGTGGTGGCCATTTCTTCACCAGGGGATTCAAAGGAATCGCGATGAGGGCACCCCTCGTCAACCACAGCATCGTCGTCATGGTTCAGCACGTAGGGGTACGTTTGGCAGCCTTTGGGGCGGATGTCGTAGACGGAGCAGATGCCTTCCCCGTTCATGTCAGCAGTGTCGGTCAGCAAAAACACGCATGCTCGAGTGTCTGAACTGTTCAGCAGGGTCAAGGCGCCGTCGTTGACCACGGAAAACTCCGCTTGCTTCATTCCCGTTCTACGGACCAAACGTGCGGCCTCAGCCTTTGTGATGGGCATCGTGGTTTCTCGACAACACGCAGAACACTGCATGGGAATGCAGGGCAAGGAGCGCGCCATGGCCCTGCCAAATCACCCGCCTTCTTCAAGAAGGGGGGGCGACTCGGGGGAAATACGGGCGATTAGGGTAGTCTGGATATCCTTCCGGCCTTCGGAGCCGGAGACGGGGGTTCGAATCCTCCATCGCCCGCCACCTCTACCGTGGGGCAACTCTTGCGACGACAAACGAAATTTCATGGGACCCCGGGGCTGTCCCTTGAGGCGTTTATGTCCCATGCATCCCACATCCACATGAGAAGACCATGGAAGGCAAAGGATCACAAAAACAGGCCAGGTTTGAGCGACTCAAAGACGAGATCGTCACCTACGTTACCGGCTCGCCCGGGGTGACGGCTGCGGACATCGTTTCGCACCTGTCGAACGAACGAAAAATGAGAAATCACGGACTGACCACACGGAAGGTGGGCCTGTTCATCCCCCGCCATCTGTCCCACAGGATCGCCTTCAATCTGGACAGTTCAACGGGCAAGCGAGTTTACAGCATCGCCTGTTGATGCATCATCACATTGATGCCTCGAAGCGGCTCCCCCCTACCATGGACTGGCCAAGGAGCACCACGGCAGAGGCTCTGTTTCCCTCGTACGACGGAAAAGGAGACGGGTTCCTACCCGTTTTCCCAGCCAACGCTCCTGCCTGGGCGTTGCTTGACCCTGCAGGAGAGGTCAACATCAAGACTCAAATGGCGGCGATGGAGCCAACAAACGGCAAGGCCTTGACGGGTTTTTTCCATCGAGGTGAAGGCATTGTGATCGATGAAACGGCAACGGTGGAAGAAGGAGCTTACCTCATCGGGCCGTGCTACATCGGACCGAGGGCCGTCGTCCGGAGCGGGGCGTATGTCCGCGAACATTCGTGGATTTGCTCGGACGCTGTGGTGGGCCATGCCACCGAGGTGAAGCATTCCATTCTCCTACCGGGTGCCAAGGCGCCGCATTTCAACTATGTTGGAGATTCCATTTTGGGCCGTGGCGTCAACCTTGGGGCCGGTACAAAACTGAGCAACTTGCGCAACGACGGCGGCGAGGTGCACCTTCGGTTGAACGGTGAACGCCTCGGGTGCGGGTTCAGAAAGTTTGGAGCCGTTCTCGGCGAAGGAACCGCCTTGGGATGCAACAGCGTTACCAACCCCGGAGTGGTCTTGGGCCGGAACAACACCGTATGGCCCAACGTCACCGTCACCGGCGTACACGGAGACGACGTACAACATCGGTGAGGACAATGATTGGTTCGTTGTTTGGCACCGATGGCATTCGGGGACTGGCCGTTCTTGAGGCCGTGGATGAAGAAGAAGCGGTGCGGCTGTTGGACGAGGAACGCACCGTCACACCGGCCCTCACAAGGGTGCTGGGTGAAGCACTTGGAGCAACAATGCCCATGCTTGCTGGTGAGGGAAACACCGTTGTCATCGGTTGGGACGACCGCCCGTGCAACCCTGCTTTGGCTGAGACGTTAACGCTGGGTCTGCGACTCAACGGTGCACATGTGGTCCACATCGGCAACTGTGCTACACCAACGCTTCACGCTGCGATTCTTCATTTCAACGCCCGAATGGGGTGCATGATCACCGCCAGCCACAACCCTGTCACCGATTCAGGCGTGAAGGTGTTTGACGGCCACGGATACAAATCCACACGACCTTACGAACTCGAGGTCAGCGCAGCTGTACGGGGCTTAGCGAAGGAAGACAGGGATGTCGACGAGGACATGAGAGAAGATGAATCCAAGCCCCAAGAATCGCACCTCACCTGGGCTGAACCGTTTCATCGTTCGTGGATTAAAGATCGCTGGGGAACCTTCACCGACCTGTTTGGCGGACCGGATGATGGCGGCAGTAAACTGTCAAATCCGTTCCTGCTGGACAGTGCCAAAGGGTTCGCTTCGGGGTGGTTCGCTGCGCTCCTGACGGATGTTGGTGTTCCAACTCTGGAGGTCAGTCAGCAAGCAGCGGCCCTCAACGACCGTTGCGGGGCGGGTGACATGTCGCCCACACAAACATGGACATGGGAGGAGGCGTCTGCATCAGACCATGCCCTTGTGAGGCAACTCCAGCCGGCTCCGGAAGGCACCTGGGTTGGAGCGGCCCTTGACGGGGACGGGGACCGGTGCTTGGTCATTGAAGCAACGGCGTTGGGATTCAAAGTGGTTGACGGCGATGCGATGGCCGCACGCTTGCTCGAGGCCGGATCAAATCATGGCGGATGGCGTTTTGCTGCCAGCATTGAATCGGATGTGGCGCTGATGGGTCACGCTCGATCCCTGAACGCGGAGACCGTCACCGTGGAAACGGGGGTCGGCGATCGTTGGTTGTCGATGGCGCTTCGCCCCGCAGACGGTGGCTTTCTGACGGGTGACCTGATGCCCCGTTGCCTTGGTGTTGAGGATTCTGGCCATGTCGTTCTTCCCTCCGCTCACCCTCACCAGAAGGGAAATTGGAGCTTGGTGGGGGACGGAGCCGCCACCTTGTGCGCTCTTTTGGCCAGCATGAGCCGACCGTCAGTAGCACCGTTTCAACGGGGTTGGAAGCGCAGGGTTAGTGTCATCGACGCCCATCGCGAGCGATGGCAAGCCGACAATCACCTGTTTGATGAGGTGCAAAACGATGCAACTGCTCGGCTGAACGCCCTCGGGTTCAAAACAACCCGACGGAAGGTCGACGGGGAAGAACACCTGCTGTTGTTGCAGGGCATTCATCAAAGTGGAACCGTTTCGTTGGGTGTTCGAAACAGTGGCACGCAAGCCAAAACAAGTCTCTCGCTTCGGCTTTCTCCCGGCGTTGATCCCGAACCAATGGCTCGCCTGCTGGACGAACTGCAGCAGCGATTGACCGTTGCGTTGACCTGAAGTTCAGCCTTCGCTCAATTGGTCGTGTCTGGACTGGGTCAGCATCGTCACGGCGAACAACAAGGCGGCCGAAGCCATCAGCATCAGCAACAGGGCTGCAGCCGATGCGCCTGCAACAAACAAGGCGATGGCAAACAACCATCCGACCAGCAGATCAACGGCTCCAACGATTCGCCACGACGTACGGAACGTAAGCAACCCAATGATCCATGCCGTGGCCGATGCGGTCACGCCAACAAGTGTCAACACGAGCAACGACCCCATGGCCAACCCGCCGCCAAACATGAGCAGATGCATGGCCCACAAGGCACTTGACAGCCACAGCCCCTGTTGTTGTTGAACCAGATATGCGGCCCAAAGAGCGCATGCTGATCCGGCGGCCAACGCCACACGGGACGGATCAACTCCGAAACCCAACGGTTCCATCAACCATGGTTGCCAACTCTGAACCAAGAAGGGTACCGCCAACAGCCCCATGAGCACCACAGCCGGTTGTTGCCACGCTCGAGCTCGTCGCCCCCCCATCACGACGGCCAGAAGCCCCGCGACGCCAAAGGAAAGCATCATGGCACTCCACAACCATGCACTTCGGCCCAAAGCACCTCTGTGGTCGTTCAAGGAACGGCGTAGGCGTTCTCCTTCAACCCAATCAAAGAGCACCACCAAACCAACGATGACCGCTTCTACGGTCACGACCGGCAAGATCCACGTCATGAACTCACCTTCAAAGGGGTCGGTCATGAACGGCAACGGCACTTCTCCCCCGATCAGAACGGTGATTACTCGGTCGATGACCAACAGCCCGATCACCGCCTCAAGAGCACTGGGCAATCGAAGGCCCAAGTCATGTCGGCCGACCAGCCCCAAACCGGCCAACCCCGCAAGGCCCAACACCAGCACGAGAAGATGCTGCGCATTGCTGCCGTCCAGGACGCCAACCGTCATCCGGCCAGCAACGTGGACGAGCACCAAACCGGCCATGGCCAGGGCGATGGGCAACTCGACGCCAAACGCATCGGGAAGGCGCAATCCGATGCTGTTGGCTCGAGATTTCGAAAGCGACACGAGGACCACAAAGAACGCTGCACAGAACAACAGGGTCACGGAGCCCGATTCGGTGGTGTAGGCAATCCATGCGCCAATCAAAGAGGTCACGGCGAGGAAGAGCAAGATGACGACCGGCCGATAATGGATGTCGCCCACCACCAAGTCGTTTCTCTCGTTGACCGTTTGACGCTTGGCACGACGGCGTTGGGATTCAGCCAATCGAAGCAGTTCTGCATCCAACTGCTTCAGCTCGACGTTGGTCAGACCGTCGCTGCTGGCCGAAGTTGTCAACCAGTGCTCCATGTTGGCCCGCTTTTCTGCGAACGCTGTCTCTCGTTGCTCCTTGCTCGCCAAGGCTTTGAGTCCGGAGCGAACATCGCCTTGAAACGCCAAGTATGCGCCAAGAAGAACGAATTGACTGAGCGCGACCAGCAGGACATTTGGGTCGTTAGCGGTTTGCCCCGCAAGGGCGACGCCGACCACGACGGTCAGTGCAGCCGTCGTTGGTGGGAGCAAGCGTGACGTGTTTGGCAATCGCCATGCGTACATGGCCAGCAACACTGTGGCGCTGGCCACCAACGCCCACAAATTGGCTTCTGGACTCAACCAACCCTGCCCTGTGAGGCTGTTGGGTCGGGTCGGAGCCAACGCAAGAATGAACAGCATAGCGGTCACGCTCACCAGTTGGACGGTGAGCATCCTCCCGACTGGGTCGTTGGGGTTCTGATCGGTATCAGCGTTGAGGCGTCGCACCTCTGCATGAAGCAAAAGTCCACCTCCAACCACCATCAATGCGGCCCATGTGGCCTCATCCCCGTAACGCCAACCGAGTGAGGCGGCAGCTAAACTCCACACGACAAACAAGGGGCGAGAGCGTCCGGTGTGGACTTCTGTCCAAACCATCGCAGCGTGAGCGAGCAACAGCACGCCCATGCCGGTGAACAGGAGAGGAGCCGTCAATCCGCCGGGTCGAGCCATGCCCCACCAGGTCAAGACCGACAGCACAAACCCAAGGTTCCAGAGGTTCAACGATGAACCGTCTCGAAGTCGAGCACTGAGTTCACGCAGTCCACCCCAACGTCCTGCTAAATTCAGATGAGCCGACCCCAAAGCCTGATTGACGCCAACGTGCTGAACCATCAACAAGGTCATCCAAAGGCCGACGTCGACTTCATCCAAGCGAATGGGGACCACATCTGCACTCACCAACCGAGCGTCAAGGTCGGTTGCAAAGAACATCAGCCACACCAAGGGGGCCAAGACGGCAACGCCCGCCATGCTCGGGGACGAACGTTGAACGGCGAGGAAGGACAATCCCAGCCACACAGCCCCTTGAGAGAGCAGCAAAAGTCGGGCGCCTTGACCTGCATCGTCCGCTTGGATAAGGAGGGTCAACAACATCACGACGGCCAGCCCTCCCATCCACAGAACGTGGTCTGAAACATCCGTCTGATGACGAAGAAGAAGGGTGGTCACAACGGCAACTGCAGCCACGGCAAACACCGCATAGTCGCTCATCGACCACGGCCAGTCGACTGAGATTTGCCCGCTGGCCAAAACGGCCAAACCCCCCAAAAGAACGGGGGCTGGGACGAGCACGTAAGGGGCCACGGAAGACCAGGACACGCCTCGAACAACGAGGTATGAAGAGACAAAGGCCAAACCAAGCATGGAAAGTTGCGCCAGTGCATATCCGGTGTCGGTGCGATGGGCTGCGATGACCATCAACGCGCCGACCATTCCCAACGAAACCGACACCGCCCACAACCCCGGGCGACCAAGGCCGAGGGCCTCAACCGCTTGGCTAAGCCAATTTTCTTCAGCCACAAACCGGGCAGCCATGGCGGCGTTGGCAATCGTCACGGCTGCCAAAAGAAGGAACAGGGTGAACCGATCTTCCAGCGGAAGAATGGTGAGTGAAAGGACGGTCCAATCTTGAGAGAGGGCATGAACGCCGACCCAAAGATAGGAGATGGAGATGCCAAGACTGGCCAAGTTTCCAGAGGAACGGGCCAATGCCAAGCCGTGCATCAGCGACATGGCCAGAACCATGAACACGGCAATCCCAACCTCGCCGAAGACCGCCCCAGCTGCGCTGCCCACAGCGAACAAGACAAGAGCTGATTGAGCTGCAATGGCGTCTTCATCGTGGTGAAAAGCCAATCCGACGTTCATCCCAACGAGCGCCAACATGGCCACACCAAGGGTTTCACCCGCACCGATTGGACTGGCATCGAACCATCCCCAACTCCATGCGTCAAGTGCCAAACCGTAGAGCAACTTCATGGCGATGATGACCCAAGTGACGCCGAGCAAATGCATCGACGGCCGGCGAATCCATCGTTGACCCAGCATCAACCCCACCGCCGCCATCAAAAGCAGCCCTAAGGCGCTGATCAACTCTGGCAGAACCGTTCCAACGACTGCACCGATGGCCGTCCAGACGAGAACCATGGCCACCATGAGGCCACGACTCAACTGCTGCTCGGCCTCAACCAAACCCACGTCGTCGGGTGCCTTTTCCTCAACCCCGAGGGACCGAGATGTGAACAATTCAGGCATGTTGCCAACGGCCTCGTCGGGCGTGACCGTACCCGCTTCTTGCCGTTGGTCGGTCGATTCGTTTTCGGATTGCGTCGCAGGAGAATCCACCATAAAAGCGCCGAGGTTTAATCCCCGAGCTCGACCAAAACTCTTGGTTCGAATCACATCCTCTGCTTTGGGGGCGGTGCTGTCCTCAGAACCTTCCCCCTCCATGCCGTTGGGTCGCTTCGTTTGACTTTGAACTTGGTCGTGGATTGGCGGCCATGCGTACGATTCACGGACCGAGAATGGTATCCGCTGTCGGGTGAGGCTGCACTCGCTCTGTTTTCCCGCCAAACCGCTGTTGAAACACCTCCGAGGAGTGTCGTGTTGGTTCAGCGAACAGCCAAAAGGGAAAAAGAGGGGCTGTGGAACCCCGCCCCATGGGCGACACCCACGGCAGGCTGACCGGCGACCTCTCCAACCACGGCATTACCCCCTCTGGGGATGTGTACTGGAACATGGAAACCACGGAATTGATCGCCCTTGCCGTTGAGCGCGGTGAAGGAACCTTGAGTGCCCATGGTGCCCTCGTAACCGAAACCGGGGAACGCACCGGCCGGTCACCCAACGACAAATACATCGTCGATGAACCCAGTGTGTCCGGTGACATCAACTGGGGCGAAGTCAACGTTTCAACCGACGAAGCCACGTTCGACCGCATGCGGGCAAAGGTCGTCAACTTCCTTTCCGAACAACCCGCATTGTTTGTCCAAGACTTGTATTGCGGTGCTGATTTTAGCGAAGCATTGCCCATTCGAGTGGTCAACCACAACGCTTGGCACAACACCTTTGCACGGAACATGTTCATCCGCCCTGACGATGAACAACTCAACCTTCACGAGCCGGAGTTCACCGTACTCCATGCACCGCACTTTGAAGCCGATGCAGAGGCTGAAGGTTTGAATTCCCAATGCTTCGTTATGGTCAATTACGCCAAGAAAGAAGTCATCATTGGCGGAACTCGATACGCCGGAGAAATCAAGAAGTCAATTTTCTCCGTGATGAACACCATTCTGCCAAAGAAGGGCATTCTTCCCATGCATTGTTCTGCCAACACCACCGGGGAAAACACGGCCATCTTCTTCGGCCTCTCCGGAACCGGGAAGACAACCCTGTCCGCTGACCCAAAGCGAGCCTTGATCGGAGACGATGAACACGGCTGGGGTGCCAACGGTGTGTTCAACTTTGAAGGCGGTTGTTACGCCAAACTCATCGACCTCTCTGAAGAGGACGAACCCGCCATCTTCGCCACCACGCGCAAGCACGGAACCGTCCTTGAAAACATCGTCATGGACGACGACGGCGTCCCCGATTTCCATGACACAAGCAAAACGCAAAACACACGAGGGTCCTATCCCATTGAGTTCATTGACAATCGGACAGAGGATTCCAAGGGTGGTCACCCTCAAAACGTGATTTTCCTCACCTGTGACGCGTTCGGTGTTCTCCCCCCCATTTCCCGCTTAACCCCCTCGCAAGCGGCGTACCATTTCATCTCAGGTTACACCGCAAAGGTGGCCGGAACCGAGATTGGTGTCAAAGAACCCCAAGCCACTTTCTCGGCATGTTTCGGTGAGCCGTTCATGCCCATGCACCCAGGCGTGTACGCCGACCTTCTCTCAGAAAAGATGGATCAACACGGATCGAAGGCATGGCTCATCAACACCGGCTGGTCCGGAGGAGCTTATGGTGAAGGAAATCGAATGAAGATCAAGTACACCCGTGCCATGCTCAACGCTGCTCTCGATGGCGATCTCAACGACGTGGACTACGTCACCGACGCTCGGTTTGGCTTTGAGGTCCCGACCTCGTGCCCCGGGGTTCCCTCTGGTGTGCTTCAGCCCAAAACCACATGGTCCAACGGCGAATCTTACGACGCCACGGCGGACAAACTCGCCAAGATGTTCAACGAGAATTTCAAGCGCTACGCCGCTGGTGTCTCGACCGATGTCAATGCGGCCGCCCCTTCTCCATTGGCTTGAACGCTCAACCTCGTGAACATACCAAGGCTTTACGCCTTCAAGGAGCGTTGTTCTGTTGCTTCTCCGCTTGAGAGATGTGCTGGGCCTTCGTTGCACCTTGGTCGACAGGAGTCAACTTGTCGAGGAGCAAGCGCACGCGTGGAAGGGCCTCGTGATCATCTTTTTCCAGCGCAAACTCGGCCGTGACCATGCGTTGAGCCACGAGGTCCAACTGTTCTCGATCGTTTGACATCAATGCGCACTCCATCGCTTCATCGAACACTTCAATCGCCAAATCGGGACGGTTGATGGCCATCAGGTCCCGGCCAACCTTTTCCAAAGCCACGCTACCGGCCCCAGGCGATGCCATCAACGTGGCAGCTGCATGGCGAACCCAATGTTCAGCTTTTGTTGTGTCTTCAAGAATGACCGACGAGATCGCAGCCATGACCAAAGAAGACATGGCTTCCATGGGGTCGTTCACGGGTTGATTGGCTGCGGTTTCGAACAGACGGTGAGCTCGAGGCAAATCACCGGACTTCAGCGCCACCATGCCCAAACGACGCATGGCCTTTCGTTCCGAGCCCACATCGTCGACCAAGGTGGCCAAATGGAGCGCTCGGGCCAAGTGACGGCGAGCGTGCTGGAGGTGGCCCGCCATCCGAGCCATCAAGCCCAATGCTGATTCCGTACGAAGGAAACTTCCTGCCATGGCTCGATGAGCGATTTCGGCCTGCTCCTCATCGAGAGGGGCCAACCCCATGCCCACCTCTTCCATGACCTCCATCAGAAGAGTGGAGGTGGATTCAACGGCCGCAGGAAGGTGTTCATCGGCTTGGGTTCGTAAGGTTTCAAGGTGAGCGTCAAGTTTGGTAACAGGAGCACAAATATCCGGCAGATCCCCCAAGGCTTCGATTCGCTTTGGTTTGATGGTGTAGCCGCGAAGGAGCCGGGTTAAATCGGCTATTTTCCGGTGCTGTTCCTGTGCATCTTCCATGCCTTCATCACCCGGCGTCAACGCAGGACTGGAGGAAATTAGGGAATCCACCATCCAGGTCAGTTTTCGTTGCACGTCGTACTCGTCCCTGCGGCTGATTGCATACTTCATTTCTGCAGCGCGTACTTGGCGACTCAAACTGCGAAAACGGGCTTCCCGATTGGTGTCGTTGGATTCATCCACCAGCCGTTCAACAAACGTCGACGGTGGACACGTTGTGAACCGCAAATCGGCCCGTTCTGCGGTGGTGGTCATCTTGAAATCGTCTGAAACGAGCACAACTTCAGCGTTTTCTGCACCCAAACTGTCCGCCAGTACCATGAGGGACAAGTCAACGTCCTGAGGGGCTGCAGCCTCACCGATTCGCTGAGCGAGTGCTCGCACATCCGCTTCCTCAACTGGGACGCTATGAAGAACATCCTTGAGGGCCGTAAGGACACGCGGATGACCTTGGCAACGTCGGAAAGCCACCGTGGCCACCTCCATTTCCACACCTGGTGTGATGAGCAGGCGTGCTCCTCGAAGCGCCGCAATTAAATCCTGAACAAAGCCATCTTCGGCTTTTTGACCGAGATGGATGAAACAGTTGGAATCAACGACCCATGCCACGCTCATGTCGGGTTGGTTCCGCCCGAAGGGCATCATGTTTGCGACCGCTGAACGCTCTCAAAGCGGCAACGATTCAGGTGCTTCCCGAGTGGGGAACCGTTGTACGGTTCCATCGGAATTGACCAGGAACTTCTCAAAGTTCCATCGAACGTTTCCAGCGTGACCCTCAGCATCGGCCACGTCGCAAAGACGAGCGAACAGAGGGGTTTGCTCTTCTCCGTTGACATCAACCTTGGCCATGAGTGGGAACGAGACGGCGTACTTGCTCGATGTGAATTCACAGATTTCAGCATGGGTGCCCGGTTCCTGTGCTCCAAATTGATTGCAGGGGAACCCAACCACCGTAAGGTCGTCGTGTTGGTCATGGGCTTCTTGCAAACCGGCGTATTGGGGCGTGGAGCCACAAGCACTGGCCACGTTGACCACCAGCCATCGAGAACCGCCCAACTGCCTCAACGTGGTAAAGGTCCCTTCCATGGTTTTGAATTCGATGTCGAGAACACTGCTCATGACGTTCCCTGATGAACAACGAATATCAAGATGTGCCTCACTTCAGGAAAAGCAAATCCTCATGAAGCGCCGTTCGTTGGTTGAAGCATGCAAGTACTCATGGAAACCAGCGCAGGCAACATCACCATCGACCTCTTTCACGGCAACGCCCCTGACACCGTGGCAAACTTCGTCAAACTCGTGGAATCGGGGCATTACGATGGCCTCCACTTCCATCGCGTCATTGAAGATTTCATGATTCAAGGCGGATGCCCTCACTCGAAAGATCCAATGTCTCGTCGTGCAGGAACCGGCGGACCGGGCTGGCAAATTCCCTGTGAACCATCGGCTCTGAAGTTGAAGCACGACAAGCCTGGGGTTCTCTCCATGGCCAATGCAGGGCGAAACACCGGCGGTTCCCAATTCTTCCTTACCACCATTGCCACACCGTGGTTGAACGGCAACCACGCTGTGTTTGGTGAAGTCAGCGAGGGCATGGACGTTGTTCGTGCCATCGAGGGCTGCAAAAAATTGCCTGGCGATCGACCGGCCACCCCTCAACAAATCATCCGTTGCAGCCTCGTGGAGTGAGGTGTTCGATTGGTCATCCTCGCCGTTCATGGCGGTGCGGGTGGCGACGGCCCTTGGCGAGGATTAACGCGGGCGGACCCTGCACGACTGCGGTGCATGGAAGCACTGCTCAGGGATTTGGGCCAACGCATGGCCGACGGTGAAATCAACGCTCTTGAAGCGGTCACGTTGGCCGTCGAGGCAATGGAAAACGAGCCTTTGTTCAACGCTGGCATCGGGTCGGTCTTGGACGCCGCTGGCACGGTGACCATGGACGCGAGCATCATGCGAGGAGAGGACAGGGCTGCAGGCGCAGTCGTCAATCTGCGAACGTCCCAGCACCCTATCCGAGTGGCCAATCATCTGCTCAAACAAGGTTGGCCAGTCATGGTTGTCGG
>QXXW01000123.1:0-5256 GCA_009887255.1 Candidatus Poseidoniales archaeon
TTGGTGCTGCGCAAGCGTTACGCTGGCCGCCGGTTGGATTTTTGCCCGAGCTGTCAGCCTGCGCAACGAATCAGTGGATGAATTCACGCAGTGTGCCACTGGCATCGACCAAGGACTTGCCTTCAAGCAGGGCTGATTGAACCGATGCGAACACGGCCGCATCCTCCGCCTGGGTCTCCTCGCTTCTTTTGGAGGCATTTCGCATGGCCATTGACATGCGGTGGTTCTTGGCAAAAGCATCCCTGTGTCGGTTGAGATAGGCCCAATACAAACGCGTGATGGGGCATGTTTTCTTTGGATGAAACGAGCACGAAGAGCAATGGTCACTCATGCGATGGATGTAAGCAGATCCCGACACATACGGCTTGGTCATCATGGCCGTGCCCAAAGAAAAGGTCCCCATGCCCAATACATTCGGTTCAACCACCCAATCAAAAGCGTCGATGAACGCCGCATGGAACCAATCCGTCAACTCACGAGGATCCACATCCAAGAGGTTGGCCAAATTGCTGAGAACCATCAACCGAGGAATGTGGTGAGTCCACCCGTCTTCCATCACCGCCTCAACGTTGGCATCAAGGCACCGTAGACCGCTTTCTTGACCCCAGTATGCGGGGAAAAGCGGAGCACGCTGCTCCAAATGGTTGGGGTGCAACTCATCGTCGTGGGCAACCCACTCCCCCCAACGTGCACCGCGTACTGCTGGCTCTCGATGGACGTCCAACGTGCGGAAACCATCGGTCACTTCGTGCACGTGATGGACGTATTCTCGCCACACCAATTGACGAACGAACCCTTCGATACTGTTGAGAGGGGCTTCGCAAGAAAGCGCCCTGGTCACCGCCTCTATGGGCATCACTCTGTGAAGATTAAACAGCGGTGCTAAGCGTGTGTGAAACAGGGTGCGGCTTCGTTCGCTCATCGCATCTTCATAGGGGCCAAACCAAGCGAGCCATTCCATACCGTAGGCCAACGCCTCTTGCGCTTGGTGCGCCGTGGTGGGCAAGGCTTCGAGGTCAACAACGCCAGGATGATGTTGGAACCATGCATTGACCATGTCATGAACTTCTTCGTCAATCTTGTCCGCAGAAAATCGTGGGGGTTGTGGAGCAGCAGGTTCGCCCTTCCATGGCTTGCGATTCTCAGCGTCGAGGCTGTAACCGCCGCCCCTAGGTTGACCGTCCACCATGAGCCAACCGGTCTCTTTGCGCACTCTTCTATAGAAAGAATCCATTCGGAAGGGAGGTGCGGTTCCGACACTTTCAACGAACCAAGTTTGATTCGTCAACCAACCCGTGTGAGGGTGCAAGGTGATTTGTCCCTCTTCGACCATGGCCGAAAGATCAACCCTGAGTTCTCGTTCTGCTGGTGCAATGGCATGAACATGACCATCGCCCATCGTGTCCTTGAGGGCATCAGCGTAGGTTCCTGTGGTGCTCAAGTACAATAGTGGCCACCCTTGCTCAACCATTTCTACCGCAAAATGGCGCATGTTCGACAGAAGCAGGGCCAGTTTTTGCTTGTGGTAGGGGCGTCTTTCGGCCTTTTCTTTTGACTCAACGAAAATTAAACCAACCTTTCCCAAACGGTTGGTAACCGACGTGAGCAACGATTCGTTGAGTTGGTCGTACGCCACAAACAACCAGGGAATGTCCGATGGAGATGGTTCCGGCCCCAAGCTTTGCCCAAGTGGACCTTGACGCCCATTCAACGCTACCGTTCGTGTGGGCCACGAACGTTTTGGGAGCATGGCTTAAATTCAGGTTGACCGTATTTAGTGGCCTGTTTTCATCGTCAATAGTGAACGGTGAGTTTGCGGGGTTCAAGCTCCTCGCTGATGTAGGCGCCCATGGCTGCAACTTCCATGACAGCACCCCGCATGGTGGTCACAAAGGGAATGTTCAGTTCAACGGCCAGGCGACGCATCATGTTGCCGTCCCGTACAGCACCTCCCGATACGGTAGGGACGTTGACGATGAACGACACGTTGCCCTGACGCATCAGATCCAAGGCATCAGGGTGTTGACCCTCTGCGATACGGTACACCGTGGTGACCTGAACATCGTTTCGACGCAGCACATCAGCGGTCCCACCCGTCGCGTACAGGTTGAATCCATTCGCCACCAGTTGTCGAGCAACAGGAACCAGCGATTCCTTGTCCTCGTCGCGCACGGTCAAGTAAGCACCTCCCGACTTGGCGACAGGCACCTCAGTAGCCAACCTGGCTTTGAGGTAAGCAAGATCTGCACGTTCATCCGACCCAAAGACCTCACCCGTGGATTTCATTTCAGGCCCGGGTGCAGGATCAAGTCCCCGGAGTTTGATGAACGGGAACACTGGGGCTTTCACACACACCTGCCCGGAAGTTCGCTTTGGAATGGTTTGGGACTTGAGGGGTTGGCCAATGGTGACTCGGGCGGCAATTCTGGCCAACGGGAGCCCAGAGGATTTTGCCACGAAGGGAACGGTTCGTGAAGAACGGGGGTTCACTTCCAGCACGTAAAGGTCGTCTCCTTGAATCGCAAATTGAATGTTGAAGCAACCCTTGATGTTCAATCCCAATCCGATGGTTCGAGTTTGCTCCTCCACCTTTGCCAGTATGGCTTCACTGATGTTCTGAGTCGGTATGAAACAGGTTGAGTCACCGGAGTGAATACCCGCCTCTTCAAGGTGTTCCATGACAGCACCAACCAGGACCTCTTCCCCGTCCGCAGCCGCATCGACATCAAGTTCTGTGGCGTGGCCGAGGTACTCATCCACGAGCAGGGGTTTGTCCGGTGCGAGGTATGCTTCTCGAAGATAATTGTCCAACTGATTTTGATTGGAGAGGATCTCCATGCCACGTCCACCAAGGACATAGGAGGGTCGAACCAGCACCGGGAATCCAATCTCTTTGGCGGCTTGACGCAGATCATCAGCGGTGGTGCCCGTGGCACCTCGGGGCATTCGCAATCCGTTTCGTTTTGCAAACGCCTCAAAGCGCTCACGATCGCTGGCTTCGTCAATGGCATCGCAAGACGTCCCCATGATGGCCATGTTCAATCCTTTTTGAGCCAAATCAGGCATCCTTTGTTCAAGTGGTGAAGCCAAATTGATGGCGGTTTGTCCACCGAATTGCAGCAGAATACCGTGGGCCTGCTCCCTGAGTAGGATTTCACTCACATACTCCAAGGTCAGCGGGTCAAAATACAGTCGATCGGAGGTGTCGAAATCAGTTGACACCGTTTCGGGGTTGTTGTTGATCAGGATGGCATCGTGACCTGCATCTCGGATGGCGTTGACCGCATGAACACAGCCGTAGTCGAATTCAATGCCTTGGCCGATGCGAATTGGACCGCTCCCGATGGTCACAAGCCGTTGTTTGGTTCGCTGCTCCAAATCAGGAAGGCCGTCAATGCCTTCTTCCCCGAACGGTTCGTATGTGGAATAATAGTAAGGGGTCTTTGCAGCAAATTCTGCTGCACAAGAGTCCACCATCCGGTACACTGGGTGAAGGCCCATGGCGTGACGACGTCGCATCACGGCCGCCTCGTCAACACCAGTCCCCAATGATTTCACACCTTCTGGAGGGAAGCCGGCCAGTGCATCTGCGATATGGGCGTCCCCAAATCCATGGCACTTCCATCGACGCAATTCTTCCCTCGACAATTCGGTGGGAGAAACTGCACGCTGCACAATTTCCCTTTCCATCGTCGCTAGACGCTCAAAGCCGTACAGGAACCATCGTGTGATACGGGTAATTTCGTGAACACGCTCCACCGTCCATGAACGCCTGAACGCCTCGATGACAGCTCCCATTCGTCGATCGGTGGCAATGGAAAGCCATTCCACAAGGGTGGCGTCAGGCAGCGGCTCAAGTGCTCGTTCTGCCATTCCTTCTCCCTCCGATTCATCGGCACGGGTTAACGGACGAGGATGAGCGCACCCCTGCTCAAGCGAAGCCCAGGCTTTCAGGAACGCCTCTTCGAAATTTCTTCCAATGGCCATCACTTCACCGGTGGATTTCATTGAAGTTCCCAGCGTGCGGTCGGCCGTACGAAACTTGTCAAAGGGCCATCGGGGGATTTTGACAACGCAATAATCCAGCGTGGGCTCAAAAGCAGCGGTGGTGCCTTCTCCTGTGATGGGGTTGGGGAGCTCGTCGAGGGTGTAACCCACGGCAATTTTTGCTGCCATTCTTGCGATTGGATAACCCGTCGCTTTGGAAGCCAAGGCCGAGGACCGAGAAACCCGAGGGTTCACCTCAATTACACGGATTTCGCCTGTGAACTGGTTGAAGGCAAACTGAACGTTGCAGCCCCCTTTGATGTTGAGCGCACGGATGAGGGCCAACGCCTGATTGCGCAGCCGTTGGTGGTCTGCATCACTGAACGATTGAAGCGGGGCGACAACCGTAGATTCGCCCGTGTGAACGCCCATGGGGTCGATGTTTTCCATCGTGCACACGATGGTGGCGTTGTCAGCATCGTCCCTCATCACTTCGTATTCCAGTTCCTGCCAGCCAAGAATCGACTCTTCGATCAGAACTTGAGAGATTCTGGAATTTCGCAATCCCAACTGAGAAATTTCCACCAGTTCACCGAGGTCTCGTGCCGTACCGCCGCCCAGACCACCAAGGGTGAAGGCGGGACGAATGAGGATCGGCCAACTGCCTATTTCGTCAGCCGCAGCGATGACTTCGTCGATGGTGTGGCATGCAATGGCCTGACTGATGGGGAGGTTGATCGATTCGCAGACCCGGTTGAAAAGTTCACGATCTTCAGCCTTGTCAATCGCATCAAGATCGGATCCAATCAGTTCCACACCAAGCCGTTCGAGGGTGCCGTTGTGCGAGAGTTCACTTGCGATGTTGAGGGCCGTTTGGCCTCCCATACCTGCCAAAAGGGCACAAGGCCGCTCTTTTTCCAGAATCTTTGCGATGGTATCGGGCAACAGAGGTTCGATGTAAACCACATCAGCCATCTCTGGGTCGTTTTGGATGGTGGCTGGGTTTGAGTTGACAAGAACCACCTTGTACCCGTCTTCTCGCAACGCCCGGACCGCCTGACTGCCTGAAAAATCAAATTCAGCAGCCTGACCGATTTTGATGGGCCCGCTGCCCAAAACGAGGATGGTCTCCAAATCATCACGGCGTGGCATCAAGCACCACCTCCAAGGTGGGCGTCAACCATGGCTCTGAAACGGATGAACATGGGAGCTGCGTCGTGAGGACCGGGGCAAGCCTCCGGATGAAATTGTACCGTAAAGCAAGGTTTG
>QXXW01000124.1:0-7986 GCA_009887255.1 Candidatus Poseidoniales archaeon
CTTGCTCAGCAGGGCGCGTCCCGCCTTAGGATCGCCTTGATGTCGGCCAGCCAGTCCTTCCTTGTCAACGATGAAGGCAGCGATTTCTTCTCCCGTCCATGTTCGGCTCCAATCTTCAGTGTCAAAGCCTTGGGTGATGCGACGCCACAACCGTTCATCATCGGGGGTTGTCGGGCCTTTGTGACGCTGGTTCGAACGCTGCTTGTTCGGTCGTCGTCCACGCCCGCCTTGCCGTCGCCCACCGCTCATGCAACACCCTGTTGTTGACCTGTCATGAACTCAACGCTTGAAGGGCCTTGGTTCAGATTTGCCTCGTATTGAAGGCCGAATCAACGGCGCTAGAGCCCCAAATCTCGCAGCGTTTCAAGGGCGCTTCGTTGCTCGTCGCTCAACGCTTCAACTGGCATCAGTGAGAACTCCAGCGTGAGGTCGCCGCCGTTGTACCCAGCACCGCTCATGCGGCGGCGGTCACCAACCTCGGTGTTGGCCGCCACGCTGAGTTTGCCAACTTTGCCAGACGGAAGCCGTACGCTCACCTTGCCGCCCATCAATAGGACGGAGTACGGCACGGGCACGTCTTGGACGAGTTGGTTCCCCTCCCAGCGGCACATTTCACCCATGCTGATGCGGACGGTAACCACCACATCGCCGCGCTGACCTTCCGGGTGGTCGTGACCTTGGCCTCGGAGTGTTTTGATCGTGCCGTGAGTTGCTCCCGGCTCAAGGCGCAGATTCACGGTGGTCCGCTTGGTTTCCATGCTGTTGCCTTCTTTTTTGAACCGGTTGAAAGAGATTTCAAACTGGCCACCGCCCATGGCATCTTCCTTTGACACATCAAGTCCCACGTTGATGGTTGCTGCCTTCGGTTGCTGTGCAGAGCGTTGAGGCTGACCTCGTGGTTGACCGCCCATACCGGGAAAACCGCCGCCCATGCCGCCTCGCCCACCGCCAAACATCTGGCCGATCATGTCGTCGAGGCCACCGCCCATGCCGCCCATTCCACCTCGTCCACCACGGCCTCCACCGAACATGTTCCGCATTTGCTCTTGCTGGTCGTGTTCTCGACGGGATTCGGGGGTGCTGATGCTGTCGTAGGCCGACTGTACTTCCTTGAATTTGGCTTCTGATGCGGCGTCGCCCTGGTTTCTGTCGGGGTGGTATTGACGGGCTTTTTTGCGAAAGGCTCGCTTGATTTCTCCGTCGCTGGCGTTCTTGCCAACGCCCAACACGTCGTACGGGTTTCGCTCCGCCATCGCCATGGAGATGAATTGCCGTCCCACATCAACCCTCCCCATCTTCCATTCGGTCCGCAAGTTCGTCTTCAACCCCCGTTGCGAAGTGCGGTCACAAGGACGGATGAGAAGCCCACGAACCGGAACCGCTGCGAGTCCCGTGCAAAGGACACGAGACCGTAGCGTCCCCGGTGGTACGGCCGATGAACGGCGCGCAGTGGCAGGGTTCAAGGTCAAGTACCAATGCGGAGTCGTTATAATGAGGGGGTTGGTGGCTCGGAAGGCTGAGGTTGTACCATGCCCGATGATACCAACGCCACCAAATCCTTCGAGATGAAGGTCCAAGAGCAGCAAGACAAGATTGAGGCACAGTTCCGCAAAATCACACGCGGTTCGTGGGCCCGTATCATCCGCATGGCTCGAAAACCATCCAAGCAAGAATTCCGCCAAACCGCTATCATTTGCGGTATTGGGCTCTTCGTGCTGGGTGCCATCGGCTTCGCCATCCTTGTGTTGATGGACAACTTCTTGCCTTGGTTGATCGGCGACGTCTTCCAAATTGGCAACTGAAATGAGGTGTGATGTACATGACTGAAGCGTTTGTGGCCTTTGTTCGATTTGAAGAGAAACTGTTGCTCTTGAAGCGCAACAGTCAGGACCAGCAATTCCCGGACCTCTGGGACGGGGTGTACGGTGTTGGAAACACGCCAGAGGAAGTTCTGGAGCGCGTGGCGCAATCCACGGGCATCCCCATTGATGACTTGCACTACCAAAATTCAGGCCCAGAGCGCGGCATCGACATGGGGCGCACCCTCGTTGACGTCGTCCCAGTATTGGTCGTCGCTTCCAGCTCTGAAGTGAACCCGTCCGGTATCTACACCCGTGCGGAATGGATTGACCCTGGCAACCTCAAGGAGTACAACTGCATCTTTTCCAACATTGACATGGAGAACGCTCACGGCATGCTGCGAGAAATGTACGGCAGCGTTGGAGCCTTCCTCTACATCGTCAAGACCGCCATCAACTCCGAACAACGAGTGGCCAACGAGATGTACGCTCGTCTTCACGGCAGCGGTTCGATGACCGCCCTTCAAGGTGAAATCATGTCGATTCTTCACCCACCGGCCATGCGAGGCTACGTCTTCGTGGAATCCAGCGCTCAACATCATGTGGAGAAATTGATTGGGCGTTCTGGAGGTCGAGACCCCTCTGCTCGTCGTGGCATCAACCAATCCCCTCTCAAGAACGCAAAGACCGTGCTTCCCGGAGAAGCCCCGCTTGAGGACATCCTTCCTTATCTTGAACCCAAGGCCGTTACCAGTGGTATCGAAGTGGGTTGTATCGTTGAAATCGTGACCGGTGCGTTCAAGGGCGAAAAAGCTCGCATCATCAGCGTGACCGAATCCAAGGAAGAGGTCAGCATGGAACTCTACGAGCAAATCATCCCAATGACGCTCAACATGCGTGGCGATCACGTCCGTGTCATTGAGCGCGTCGGCGAGTGACTTTGCTGAATCATCACCTTGGGAATTCAGTTCCCTGGCTTGTTCGTCTCTCGGTCTACAATGGCTTTGACGTGTTGTGTGATGGTTTTCTTTCTTCTGTGATCCCCTTCCAAATAGAAGATTCCTGAACTAAGAAGACCAAGGAAACCGAAAATGTTCATCAGGCCATTGATAATTTCAATTTCATAGTTGTAAAAGGCTTCTGAGAGGAAACCAGAGAGAACCAGAACAGCGAGGGAGGCACCGCCGACGTAGAGTGGTACCTTTGAAGCAGGCGGGGATTGAATTCCAGCCTCCTCAATAATGCGTAATTTTGCATTTTCTTGGTTTTTCCGAGTTTTCGTGGATTCCGTAACGGAGATGCTCGCAAAAAGAGTACCTATCCCGATGGATCCAAAACAGAGGCCGCATCCACCATCATCAAAACTATCTAAAAAACTCAAAACAAAGAAGAACGGTATGACGAAGAGGAAAATTGCCGCCAGGATCGCGGTCCCATTGCTGCTGTCTTTTACGTCCATCACGGTGATGTAGTTCTCAACGGCTTTCGTTGTCACACCGGACGCACCTGTCGGCGAAAGAGCGCCTCCGTCATGCTGCAGGCCCCCGCCCGCCTTCTCACTCGAAGCTGCCCGTTCGCCTTGTCCACCCGGGTCGGTCACAGAACCGTCGGGAAGTTGCCCAATCACGATGGATTGAGGAGGAGGTGATGATTGAGGTTCCTCGGTCACGTAAATTGCTTCTCTTAAGGCCTCTTTACACTTCTGCCGACGGGAGCCACAACATCTGGCTCTTGCCCTCATGTGAGGTCTTGCACGCCCACCGTCGCCTCTGCTGTTGGCTCTCGTATTCTCCCGTGTGGATAACGCTTCGAGGGCTCCTCAACGTCCACGCCTTCCTTTCGAAGGTAGGCGCGTTTGGTGGCTGGTCCGCCCGGTCCGCTGTATCCTCCGAGTTGGCCGTTTGAAGCCACCACCCGATGGCAAGGGACTCGAGGCGCATCGGGGTTTGCTCCACATGCATTGGCCACCGCTCGTGCAGCGGTGGGCCGACCAATGTGTTCAGCGATGTCCCGATAGGTGCGCACCTCACCGATCGGGATGGTGAGCAACGCCGCCCACACCTCTCGTTGAAACGGGGTGCCTGGGGGCAATTCATCGCTTGAACGCATCAATCGCACCTCATGTTGTCCTGCGCCCATCTCGACTGAGCCAAGTAGGTGGCTGGAGTGCAAGCACGGAGCACCTCAAGCACGGTGGGCAAAGGCATTCGGTCAATGCGGGTGAAACGAAGGCAGGATTTGCCCATGTTGGGCTTGAGGCCCATGACCTCGTAGGCGGCGTTCACTGCCGTCTTGACGCGCTCATCGATGTACATCGGCATAAAATAAAGGCTCATGTGGCGCTTTTGGCTGGCCAACGAAACGGGTATGAGCGGTTCTTCACCGTCCTCGGGGTGCGGTGCTGACCACGACAACATGCCGTACGCCATCACGGGTGTCCAATCGGGCATGGCCAACGAAATGCGCTCAAACAACTCGGTCATGGGCCCTCTTCGTTTTTCGTCCAACTCAGCGAGGTATTGAGCGGGGTGAGCCGCTTTGCTTTGGACCATGGGCTTGTCTTGCGGCCATTCCGTTTGAGTGTTCCTTGATGAAGCCATCAACGCAGCGAATCGCTCTTCAGAACAAGGTCTGTTGGACCACGGCAGAACGGGGTCGCTGATCCTGCGTTAACATCCAAGACAATCGTGCTGCAGCCCATGCTCCCGAACAGGCTGCACCTCCAACCGTTCCGTGAGCCTCGGCAAAAGCGTCCCCCGCTTCGGCAAGGCATGGAAGATTGGCAGATGGCGCTCGGCTGTTCGCCCGGCCGTATCTCCATCGGTGAGCGTGCAGGGACGCCCCGGTGAGCCATGATTTCACTTCGTTGCTGAGGGTGGACCATTCAGAGGTCATCGCATCCAGCACGTCGGCACGGCTGAACTCGAGGTTGGTGCGACTCCATGCCGTGTTGAGATGGGCTACGGCGCCATAGGAGCCCTCACCGGTCGTGGTGAACACGACGTGCTGTTCGTCCAGCAGGTGATTCGTCCATTCTCGCGGAGGGGGCGTTGAACAACGCACCAACACCGTCCACGTAGGGTCGTAAACGGGCTCGCTCCAATCCGATGGAGCGAGGTCACCCAAAAGGTCGGTTGCTTGCGGCAACGGAGCGGTCAGCACCACGCCCGACGCTTGCCATTGGTGGCCGTCTTCATCCGTGATGTGCCATCGTTCGTCGTCCGCCTCGAGTTTCGTGACTTTGGTGCTGGTGATGACGTCGATGCCCTCAAGCCAGTGGCTCAAAAGAGCGGGTCCGTCCACAACGGTGTGTTCGTCCTTGCTGGATGTGTTGAGATAACCCAACGACTCAGCTTCATCAATCCAAGGTTGGAGGTAACGTGGCCATCCTCCGCTGTGGGACGCTCCGTGGGTCAACACCAGGTCTTCATGAAGCCGTCGAGACAGACGCCCGCCAACCCTTCGCCCTTTGTCGAGGACCAACACCTCCAGCCCTTGGTCGGCCAAGATTCGTGCGGCGATGACGCCAGCAATGCCCGCACCGATCACCACGATCGGATGGTCCGTGGTCACGGCTGGGCGTTGGGTGTGGTTGACGTAAGCGGCCATGTCGAGGCGACTGGCGTGCGTGTCCATGTTTCGCTGACGAACCAGGCCGAGGATGGGTTGGGGGGGCTGGAAGGCTCGATCAAACAACCCGTGGCACCAATGGACACCGCCCACGGACGACGGGTCTCGTCCGTCCAACGCATAGGTGTCGTTCATCGTTTGTGACCACTTCAGGGAAGTTTCGAGATCGGGGGTCCAAAACGGGAAGGCTTTGCCCCACGTCATGCGAACGTTGTTGTGGATTTCCCCGTGACGCAACAATCCCGTTTGACACGCATTCCACAACCGATGGGGACTCTTGCCGGAAGCCAACGCCCGATACGGCGGCAAGGCTGGTCGCGGGTCGTTGATGGTGGACCGCCAGGACCTCCGAGCCCAATCCGGCAAGTGATGAGTCGCATGGGGGTCGGTTGTGGCGAAGACATGATGCCAAGGGTGCTCTCGAAACACGAGCAATTCATCGAGGTACTTGTCGGCAGATTTGGTGCCGAAGTCAGCGGACTCCCGAGCAATTTTCATGACCGATATGTTGCCATAATGGATGAAAGCGGACATCCGGGAGACGCCGTTGGCGTTGGCAGCATCGTTGCGACGCCGAGCGTACCCGTTGAGTCCGTTGAGTTTGAACGCCTCCCACCGTTCCAACGCTCGTTGTTCACCACCGCGCTGACTGAACACCGGCCAAACGGTGGGGTCAATGTCGCAGGCTCGAAGGATGGCCCAACGTCGTTGCGGGTTGGCGAGGTCGTCGGATTCAACAGGTGTGAAGGGCAACTCGCCAAGGTAGGGCTTGACCGACAGGTCAAGGGTTGGCCACGCTCGTTGGAGGCGTGCTTTCCGGAATTTTTTCGTCGCATCTCGAAATTTGAACGGTCGATCCACCGATTTTCCGTAAAGGGGCATGGGGATGACGCAATGCCCGTCCACTTCAACCAACGGCCCATTAGCGATTTTCCCAACAGCACGAACCCATTCGGTCCATGGCGGCATCGGAAACAAATCCGTGACAATCATGCTGGCTTGTTCGGCCAACCGTTTCATGGCGGGGGGTCGGTGGCCCTTTCGGGCAACATGGAACGCATAGCGCAACCCAAGTTTTGCACACCCTCTGGCCATGTCTTCAGCGCTGTCCATGACCATTGAATGGTGCCGCAGGTTGGCGTGAGGGTACCGCTCGTCAAGTCCGTGGTAGACCAGCAAAGGTCGGTCGTGGTGGGCAGCCATCCATCGACCGACGTCAAGCACGGGATTCTCATGGACCCTGAACAGCGATTTCAGCCATACAACGATGGGTCCGTCCCCGACGGGGGTGCGGCGTTCATCGTGCCATTGGCAACGCTCGTCCAGGTGCTCTGGAAGATGAGGCATGGCGTTCTTGTTGAGCGTTCGCACATATACTCCTGTTCAACAACCGCATTCTGTGGTTTGCAGACCGAGTGAATTTCAATCAAACGTTTTGCCAGTCCGTTCCGTTCCACCAGCGGTTTGTTCCGTCGCTCATCACGCGCCATGTGTGACCGGATTCGTCCGTCCATTGATTCACCACGCTGGGTTCAGCAGCGACGACGGCCGGTTCGGTCAGGGCCTCGAGGGCGCTGTCGTTCACCGGTTGAACGGTCGCCGGTTGCGCTGCTACGGGTTGGGTCATGGCGGGCTGAGCCACGGTGTCGTTGAGGGCTTGGAAGGTCTTCTCTTCCTCTTCGGAGGTGCCTCCTCGGACGACGAAGAAGGCCACGCCGCCACCAAGAAGGAGCGCAATCACGACGAGGATGATCATGTTTCGCTGAGCGGCGGCTTCCTCAGCTTCTGCCTCATCGGCCAGTCGTTGCTCAAGGGCGCGTTGTTCGTTGTCGCCCATGCCGTCACCGTCGGTGTCAAGGGTTTCGTCCGGGTCGTTTGGGAAAGCGTCGGTGTTGTCACCCACGCCGTCCATGTCGCTGTCCCGTTGCTCAAACGGGTCGTTGGGGAGCAGGTCAGGATTGGTGCCGTTGGGGTTGTCACCGAAGCCGTCGTCGTCATCGTCGAGCCATTGTGTGGCTTCATCGGGGAATTGGTCAGCCTGCATGCCGCTGGGGTTGTCCCCGTAGCCATCTCCGTCTCGGTCGGTGGTTTGGGTGGCGTCGTTGGGGAAGGCGTCAGCGTTGTCGCCCACGGTGTCGTTGTCGCTGTCGGCCCACTCGAGGCGGTCATCGGGGAAGCGGTCAGCGTTGATGCCGTTTGGATTGTCGCCGTACCCATCGTTGTCGTTGTCGGTGGTTTGAGTGGCCTCGTTGGGAAAGGCATCGGCGTTGTCGCCCGTGCCGTCCATGTCGGTGTCGTTCCACTCAAACGGGTCGTTGGGGAACAGGTCGGGGTTCATGCCGGTGAGGTTGTCTCCGTACCCGTCATCGTCGCTGTCGACGGTTTGGGAGGCGTCGTTGGGGAAGTCGTCAGCGTTGTCACCCACGGTGTCGCTGTCGCTGTCAGCCGTTTCGGTGGGGTTGTTGGGGAATGCATCGGTGTTGTGGCCCACGCCGTCGTTGTGGCTGTCGTTGGTTTCGCTGCCGTCATTGGGAAAGTCGTCGGCGTTGTTGCCGGT
>QXXW01000125.1:0-5287 GCA_009887255.1 Candidatus Poseidoniales archaeon
GGTAATTCCTTCAAAAACATCTGAAGCCCGCCCGTAGAGAAGTGGACTGAAGCACACGTTGAGTGATTCGCGCACTTCGCTTGGTTGCAAGAACCCGTCATGTGATCTCGCGCCATCATGCCCGTCATCAACACCAAACCGAATCACAAAACCGTCCTTGCAGACGTAATGTGGAGCGGATTGCTTGTCAATCAAGGCCGCTGGACCGTTGGCTCCCTGGGAACCGTTGGTCCCTGCTGCACCAGCGGTGCCGTTGATTCCCGTAACTCCATTGCAAAGCATGCTTGTCGTCACCACTTCTTCGTTGTCCAGTTCACCGTTGCTGTTGAGATCCAACCCACCTGAGAGGTTGGTGCCACCCTGGGGGCAGGTTGGGTCACCGAGCATCACCGGTGTTGTTTCCAAGGTTTGAGCGTAAGCCGTGATCCCGTTCAAGCCAGGTTGGCCTTGCGGCCCGGAAAGGCCCATCGGACCGTTGCAAAGGTGGGTCGTGGAAGACACCTCGCCCTCGTCAAGAACGGCGTTGATGTTGATGTCCATGCCAGTTGAAAGCACCACGCCCCCTTCTTGACACAGAACACCGGGTTCAATCGATTCGCTTTGGACCAGCATGTTGGTGCCGACTTCCGTTGAGTACGAAGGTTCAGGTTGGATTGAATTCACCACACCCATGGCAAGGGCTGTCATCAGCAGCAGGCCTTGAAGGATGGCCCAAGCTTTGTTTTTGGGAGGTGTTTCTCGGTCTTCCTGGCTGCGTTCATCTTGGTTTTCTTCGGGCGGGGCTGCCCTGTTGTCTTGGGTTGACATGTGGTGTTGAAACTCCATCAATGCATACTAAAGTTGCCCAAGCCGATTGGTGCGATGAAAGAGGTGGGTTGATGAAGCGTCATCTGCACGCACCGCCATGGAATTCCCCAAACGGTTGCACGACCAGCTGCGCGGTGATGAAGGTGCCACTCGCCAAAAAGCAGCACGGTTGGTGGTGGATCTCGCAGAAACGGCCAACGCAGAGGGTTTTGTCAAGGTGGACCATGCCCACGTGTCCGGTGTTTCAGTGATCACCGGAGGTCACGGTTTGCGCCGTTTTCTTGCCGATCTCTCCGCCGATGGTGACGGCCAAGTCGCCATTCCAACCACGTTGAATTCAGCGGGTTGTGATCGTGAGAAAATGAAGGAAATGGACATTCAATGGCCCGATTTCCTCGAACAGCAATTCGAGATTGTCCAAGCCTATGACCGATTGGGTTTGGAAGCGACGCTCTCATGCACACCTTACGACCGTGGAATTGAGGACGTTGCGGGCATTGCATCATGGGCTGAATCGAACGCAGTGTGCTATTCCAACACCTGGACCTCCCTGATCACCAATCGTGAGTCCGGGCTTTCGGCCTTGGCCACGGCTCTGACGGGTTTTGCTCCAGCCTGGGGGTTGCACCTTGAGCACCACCGAATCCCCAACATTCTGGTGGAGGTTGAAGCGAATCTCACCTGCTTGGCCGATTACTCCATCCTCGGCGACTGGATTGGCAAGCAAGTTCGACCCGATTGGTCCTTGCCATATGGACCCATGCCGCTACTCCTTGGCCTTCCTGACAGGCTGAGTTTCGCTTCTAAAAAAGCACTGACGGCCGCATCTGCAAACTACGGCTGTGCCATGCTGTGGGCGGAAGGCCACACGGTGGATCCACCGCTTGAGTTCACCGACGGACAATGGGCGGCTCCTGAAGGCGGGTGGCAAGGCATCTTGCGCTTCACACAGGAGGAATTGTCCACTCGCTACCAAGACTTGGCTCCTCAGGGTCAAGTGGATTTGGTGGTCATTGGTTGCCCTCAAGCGAGTCTTGAAGAAATCCGATTGACGGCTTCAGCAGTTCGTTCCCACATGGAAATGGGCGCCGTCATTCCCGACCAGAGGCTGTGGGTGTTCACCAGTCAAGAAAATTATGATTTGGCGATAGCGGACGGGTCCATCGCTCTGCTTGAAGAGGGAGGCGCCGTTGTGCTCAAAGACACGTGCCCAGAAGTCACCCCCTACAACAGGGAAAAGTACAACCATTTGTTGACCAATTCACTGAAGGCTGAGCACTACCTCACAAGCGGATTGAACCGATTGCCCACAAGCGTCATGCCCATTCAGGACTGTGTCCATCATGCCTTCCAACCCGACTTGAGTGCTGGTCCGAGGCCAGTTTTGACAGCCAAAGCCCAACCACAACACGCCAGCACCAAGTCTCATCAAACAGGTGAAATGGTCGTGTCGGGGAGAGGCCTCCAAAGTCAGTCTGATTTTGTGGTCCAAGGCAGAGCCATGGTCACGGATGTGCCCATCACTTACCTCGGGTACGTCAACAGAGACACCGGCGTTGTAGAGGAAACCGGACACCCGTTGGACGGACAAGCCGTAAAGGACACCGTTCTCATCTATCCCAAGGGCTCGGGGTCGACCGTCGCCCCGTATGTCCTGATGGGGTTGTTGTACACCGGGATGGGTCCTAAAGCAGTGGTGAATCGAGATGTTTGTGCGTTGACCCTCCCTGCATGTTCACTGTTGGATGTCCCTTACGGCCACGGGTTCGATGAAGACCCGTGCATGTCGGTGAACAACGGCGATCTCGTAGAACTCAAACGCAAGGGTGACGTCGTGACGTTGACCGTTGTGGAGCGTGCTCTACCATGAGTCGCATTGTCGTCACCGGTGGAGCGGGTTTCCTCGGCTCTTCACTTTGCGAACGCTTGCTCGCTGACGGACACCGAGTCGTGGCGATTGATGACTGTTCAAGAGGCACACAAGCGAATCTTTCCCAAGCCATCCAGAACGGTAATTTCGCATTCATTGAGGGCAATGCGTGCGACCCAGCACCTTACCTCGCAGCGCTGGAGCGGCTCGAAGGCGTGGATACGGTGTATCACATGGCCGCCATCAACGGGACGAAGTTGTTTCACGAGCAGGCTCGACGTGTGATTGACATCAACATCAATGCCACGTTGATGTCGCTCCAAATGGCTGAATCTTGGGGCGCCAGATACGTCCTCGCCTCGTCTCCCGAAGCCCTTGGTAGCACCGAAGAGATGCCGCTCTCGCACACGAGTTCTAGCCGTTTCCCTCCTGCCTTTTTGCACCAACGGTTTGCCTATGGAGCCAGCAAGTACCTCGACGAGGTGATGGTTCACCATGCCGTAGGACAAGGGATGGATGCGAGAATTGTTCGACCCTTCAACGGCTACGGTCCTCGGTTGATCGGCACCGATGAAGGACAGGTGGTGGCGATGATGTTCAACGCCGTGCTCAATTCTGAAAGCATCAAGGTCCACGGAGACGGTCAACAAACCCGCTCGTTCACGCACGTGGACGATTTGGTGGATGGTTTTGTTCGTGCAGGTACATTGGACGAGAGTCATGCCACAGGGGAACCGTTGGCTGGCTTGACGTTTAATTTGGCAACCGATGAAGAAATCACCATCCTGGATTTGGCGCAACATGTCAATGAGATTGTGGGTTCACTTGCGGTGGAATTGACACTGGGTGGTGGTTACAACGGAGATTCTCGACGACGGTCTGGTGACACTTCACCAGCCGTCACTCACCTTGGTTGGTCGCCTTCAGTGACCATCGATGAGGGGCTTCGGTGCGTGTGGAAGGCTCTCCGTTCTCAACCGTAATGCTTGGTCACGCGGTGTGTCCATCCGTCTGGGGCGGGCGTCATCAGATCCCGACCATGTTGACACAAGACATTGAGGCCTTCTTCTGGTCCATCTTGTTCAGAAGACCAAACCGCTGTTGCTCGAAAGACCGCAAGTTTCGCTACGGCCTGTGGGAGGGCGTGTTCCTCAACAAACACCGCCTCTATGGCGGCCACGGCCTCGTTGAGGACCATTGGATGGTCGGCCAACATCTTAATTTCTCCAAGCAGGCCCTCATCCTCGCCATGAGGCAAAGGTGTCGCTGTTTCATCCACAATCTGAACGCCACGGGCTGTTGCTGGCATGAAATTGAACACAATGGTGGAGGTGGAGCGGGCGTTGACAAGTGTGTCACGATGGCGTCCGTCTTTGTGAATTGAAAACGAAGCGGTGAGGTACGGAGGTGCGGTTGAAACCGCCATCAGTGAAGACAACGGGGCCACGTTACGTCGTCCGTTGTTGTCCATCGTGACGGCCACGACCACGGGCCGGGGGCTCAACACAGCGTTCAACCAGAGACTTCGCTCACCGTGTTCCATGGCATCGGTTTCGTGCCGATGTGCAGGTGGCTTGGCCGGTTGTTGCTGAGGGAACCAGCGATCGAGGGTTCCGTTGTTGATTTCTTCCAGGGCGTGCTCGTTGAATTCGATGTACGCTTCCCATTTGGCGATGTCCTCTTTTTCTCCCCGTTCTTGCTTGCGGGCAATGGAGGCTCTGGCATATTCGTTGCATCGTCCGAGGAATGCCGATACCACTTCTCGTTCACTTGCCATGTTCATCGTCCTCCGTGTTGTTCGTAGTCGTCCCTCTTCATCATGTATACGGCAGGGTTTCCACCCCACACCTCGTTGGGCGGCAAATGTCTTGTTAGGACGGCGCCTGCTGCCAAAACAGCGTTTTCACCCACGTCGTTTCCGGGAACGATGGTCGAATTGCCGCCGATGACGGCGCCGTTACCGATGGTCACTGGGTCCCACCGTTTCCGATTCCCAGAGGGCGGGTATTTGTCGTTCAACACAACCGCATTCGGACCGATAAAAACTGCCTCACCCAACGTGCATTCATCGGCGATGTAGGCGCCGCCTTGGACGCTGCAACCCTTTCCGATGGTCACACGCTGTCCGATGTGAGCCAGCGCGCCTATGGAACTCCCTTCCCCGATGGTGGTGTCGCTCCCAATGTGACAGGGCCACCAAGCAACGGCTCCTCCCGGGAGGTTGATTTGCTCTCCACTGAGTTTGTGCGCTGTCATTCGTTCACGCCACCGAAAGTTCACGAAGCAGCATGTCAACGTGACCTTTCGCTTTGACGTTGTACCGGCACCAAGCGATGGTTCCGTCTGGGGAAATCACAAAAGTGGAGCGAGCACAGCCCATGTATTCCTTGCCGTAGTTCTTCTTTAGCCTCCATGTTCCAAAGAGGTGATGGAGGTCCAATTCTTCGTCCATCAGCAAGGGGAAATTAAGGTCCTGTTTGTCGATGAACTTGGCATGAGACTTTTCGGAATCTTTGGACACGCCGAGGACGACGTACCCTTGTTGCTGCAGTCGAGCCATGTTGTCCCGAAAATCGCACGCTTGTGTGGTGCAACCCGGCGTTGAATCCT
>QXXW01000126.1:0-14977 GCA_009887255.1 Candidatus Poseidoniales archaeon
TTCAAATTCACACCATAGGGCAAATCGGGTTTCACCGAGAACCGGCTCAACTCAAGTTGCGTCACGGGGTCAAGACCCTTCCTGTAAGGTTCAAGATCAGAAGGAATTTTGTCAAAGCGTTTCATCATCTCCTTTCGTGAGAGCAACGGTTCACCAATGTAGACCACCGTCTTTTTGATGCTGTATTCAAACACCCTCTTTTTGAACAACCACGGGAAGAGGATGAAACGTAAACCGTTCCATGGTTGGTCGATTTTCATGATGGGCCCTTCCAGTGGACGGAGCGTTGGCCCCAACCTTGTGCTGCTCGCTCGGACCTTTTTGATTTAAAGGGGTTCATTCTTCTTCGGACAGATTCCACCAACGAACTGTCAACTTACGGCTGCCTCCGTTGCGGGTGCAGATTGACATCCGTTGGATGGTCCAACGCACAATCAAACTTGAATCTCGAGATGAACCGAACTTGCACAGCCTGTGACGGAGGATGACATCCTTGTGACGAACCATCAAAGGTTGATAGGAGAGGGCGTTCACGTAAGTACATGGAACGAATGATTGTTGGTGGCGGATGCTTTTGGTGCGTTGAAGGAGCGTACAAGCAATTGTTTGGCGTGGAATCTGCCCTTCCAGCCTATGCGGGGGGTCCCGACCCGAACCCGAGGTACGAAGCCGTCTGCTCAGGAACGACCGGGCATGCAGAGGTTGTCGAAGTTCACTTCAACCCGTCCGAAGTCAGTTACGAGACATTGTTGGAGGTGTTTTTCACCGTTCATGACCCCACTCAACTCAACCGCCAAGGACACGACATCGGCACGCAATACCGCTCTTGCATCATGCCGTTGAACGAAGGGCAGCGAACGGTTGCCCATTCGGTTCTTGACGCCATGCAAGCGCATTACGATGAGCCGATCGTCACCACCATTGAGGAAGCGACCCACTTCACCATCGCCGAGAAAAAACATCATGATTACTACGCACGCAACCCCTACCAGGGCTATTGCGCTGCTGTGGTGGCACCCAAACTTGCGAAAGTTCGACAGAAGCATGCTCACCTCTACCGCTGAGATGGGTCATGCAGGGACGCCGTGATGTTCAAGAAGCGGCTCTTTGAGCGCTCGTCATGGTCAACAGCATCCCCACCCCGCCAACGCCTGTCAACGAACCGATTCTTGGCTACCTACCCGGCAGTTCTGAACGGGCGGAGTTGGAGGTGGAGCTGAAGCGACAATCAGCAGAGGTGCTGGAAATCCCCTGCATCATCAACGGCGAGGAGGTCTTCACTGGTGATGTGGTTGAACAGGTCATGCCGCACAACCACGGGCACGTCATCGCACGGGTCCACATGGCTGGAGAAAAAGAAGTTCAGTCCGCCATCGAAGCCGCTCTCGGCGCTCACGAGATGTGGTCGACCATGCCTTGGCAGGCTCGGGCCGCCATCTTCCTCAAGGCAAGCGAATTGCTCCGAGGACCACGCCGGGCTGAAATCAACGCTTCAACCATGCTCAACCAGTCCAAGACCTGCCATCAGGCAGAAATTGACTCCGCTTGTGAACTCATTGACTTTTGGCGATTCAACAGCGATTATGCACGGCAGATCTACGAAACACTCCAGCCTCCAGTCTCGCCATCTTCCATGTGGAACACCAGCGAAATCCGTCCACTCGAAGGGTTCATTTTCTCCGTTACGCCGTTTAATTTTTCCAGTATCGCCGCTAACCTACCGTCGTGTGCTGCCATCATGGGCAACGTCGGTGTTTGGAAGCCCTCCCGGAATTCCTATGTTTCCAACTACCGCTTGATGCGCTTGATGATGGATGCTGGACTGCCAGCAGGTGTCATCAATTTCGTCCCCGGAAAGGCCAGTTTGGTCGGCAGTATGTGCTTGGAACATCCCGAGTTGGCAGGTATTCACTTTACGGGAAGCACCCCCGTCTTCCGTCAAATGTGGAGAGATGTGGCCAACAATTTGGAAAACCTCCGCTCTTATCCCCGCATCGTCGGAGAAACTGGAGGCAAGGACTTCATTGTGGCCCACCCTGATTGCGACCGTCGCGCCCTTGTTGTTGCCATTCTGCGCGGAGCGTTTGAATTCCAAGGCCAAAAGTGCAGCGCTGCAAGCCGTGCTTACATTCCTCAATCCGTATGGGACGACATCAAGGACGAGTACATCTCAGAAGTAAACAAAATTACGGTTGGCGACGTGGCGGATTTCAGCAACTACCTCGGGGCAGTGATTGACCGCAAGGCCTTCGACAGCATCACCGGTTTCATCGACAGAGCAGCAGCCAACCCCGATTGTGACATCGTTACTGGGGGCACTTATGACGACTCAACGGGCTACTTCATCCAGCCCACCACCATCGTGTGCAACGACCCCAAGAGCGAGACCATGGTGAAAGAAATCTTTGGGCCAGTGATGTCAATTCACGTGTACCCCGACGACGAGTTCGAAGCCACCCTCGCCCTGTGCGACGGTACCTCTGAATATGCGCTTACTGGATCCATCTTTGCCACCGACCGACGCCACATTGAAACCGCCGTGAAGGCCCTGCGTTACAGCGCTGGAAATTTCTACATCAACGACAAGCCAACAGGTGCCGTTGTCGGTCAACAGCCCTTTGGTGGCGCCCGTGGAAGCGGTACCAACGACAAAGCAGGCAGCCCACTCAACCTGATGCGCTGGGTCAGCCCCCGTTCCATCAAGGAAACCTTCGCACCCCCGCACGATTGGACCTACGGGTTCCTCGAAGCCAGCAAGTGAGGTGAACTGTTGCCGACTTACGTCGTTGCATTTGGAAACACCACCAAGATTGAACAGTTGGCACATGGCATGAAAATCCTTGATGGGCACGAACCATCGGATTCTATTGTTCAAAAAATTTCACGGTCAACATCCTTGCTCATCATGGGGAAGAATGTTGACCAGCATCTTGAGGGTTCCAACTCAAATGAATTTTTTTCCGGCTGGATGATCGATCATGAGCACTCCTCCATCCATCTTGGACAGCAAGGTTACCTCGCATCAAAAAAGTTCGATTCTGAAATGGATTTAAGAGAAAAGGAAGGAGCCTTTGTCCACTTAAAGTGGGAAAAGAAAACAATTGAACTGACCCATGATTGTTTTGGGTTGTACCCAATTCTATCGTTCCAAGAAAAGGATTTTTTTGTAGCCAGTGATTCCCTTCTCGTGCTCTCAAAAATTCGCACCATGATGAACATCAACAACACGGTCAACGGAAGGGTCCACGCCACACGATCTTGGGGGCATGGACTCGCTCAATGCATCATGTCGACCAAGACCATCGTGAAAGGCATCGAGTATTTGCCTCCTGCCAGCTCCATCAAAGTGAGTGCAATTGAACACGATGGTGAAATTCCTGTCCTTTCAGTCACCAAAAAAATACCAAAAATGCCCCGGTTTTTCTCGGCTCCGAAGGACGCTTACGAAGACATTCTAACCCGTGGCTTGAAAGAAATCATTGGACCCATCAAGGCCATGGAGGCCACACATGGAGTTCAGACCTTTTTGGGGCTTTCAGGAGGGCTTGATTCAAGAGTGTTGCTTGCATGCGCACTGCACGAAGTAAAGGGGGCTTCGAAGATGGCCGTTCGGACCAACACCCATTCCAGCAGCAAGAACGATTTGGAGGTCGTGCAAAATTTGGCAGAGGAATACGGATTTTTGTTCAACCAACCAGATTCAACATTTGATGAAAAAAGAGGGAAAGATAGAACCATGGTTAGCGTAAGAAACCCATTTTCAAATTGGGCGTTGACAAACTTGGGGTTGTTTGACATGATGTACGTGTATTCCAGACACTGGAATCATCCAACTGAAATCGAATTGGGAGGTCACGGGGCAGAAATCATCAAAGGTACATTTGGGAGGTTTTCCCTGTTCAGATCCGCTTTTCGGTACAGAACACCCTTGAAGTATTTCAAAATACGACGAGAAATAAACCAATCATTGCGTGTGTTGGGTGTTCCTTTCACTTCAAAAAACAAAGTTCAATGGCACCATTTGTGCTACAAATCAGCCATTCAGAACGGACGAACGATACCCCGAAAAATGGTTGCTTTACGCCCGTTCATGAACAAATACTTGTGCTCGTATGGGCTCCACAATCCAAACAACAACCTTCTCAGTGATCTGCTGATTGTGATGGACGAACGGATGGCGAGCTTACCGTTTGACGACAACGCCAAAAACATGTCAAAACAGTACATTCGAGGTCGGAAAAAGGAACTTGGTCATGTCGATGTTACGAACATCGCCCCGCCATACACCGTGTTCGGAACCATGGAGAACATCTGCAACGGTGTGCTCTCAAGTTTCAGAGAATTTGGCAAGGATTTTGTCCTGCCCCTTGGTGACCAAAAGAGCATGATCAAGGACAAAACATCACTGGTTTGGTCAAGAATTCACGACTCCACCACTCGGAAGTCGTACCTTACACCTTACACCAAATCACTTGAAAACCTTGAAGACGATCGCATGTACATGCCTGTAGCGGGTTCCCCGGCATCGAAAATCTTGAGCCTTAGCATGACCGATGCCGTCCAAAATGAACCAATGGAAAATGCTTAGCCCGTGGAGGCCTGTTGATCTTCCGCATTGAGATTGAGAGCTAAGCCGGTCAACTTTATTCTAACAACGTTCATTGACCACAACAGGCGTTTAAGTCACAACAGCAGGTCGGTTAAACATGACTCCAAAGCGTCCTGAGGATGGAGGTATCGTGTGTCCTCATTGCCTTCACGTGATGACGGCTAAACACACCGAGCCTCATGGCAAGCGTGAAGTTGTACCGGAAGAAACGGTTGACTGGCCCAGGTGGACGCTGGCCAGCATCAGAAACCCGGGCGATCCGCTCAACAAAGGCGCCGACTCCATCAAGCAGGTTTGGTGCGGAGCGTGCGACGGATTGTTGCACACGGCCTTTTTGCAGTGGCAGCCCAAACGAACCCATTGAACCTGAACAATCAAGGTTTGGAACTCAAACCGTTTGCTGCTCTTTCTTTCTCTCTAGCCGGGCCTTGTGCGCTTTTTCTGCCTTATCGAGAATGTACAAGGGTTCGTGTTTGGCGGAAATAAACCCGATGACGTACCACCCCAGGCTCAAGACGGGTGTTGCCACCATGAGGGTAAGGGCCGACCACATCACCAAGTTGCCTTCGGTTGGGCTCCAAGCCCAATATCCAACGGCAGCAACGCACAATGGTAGGAACCAGCGGGCGGCATAACTTGGGGTCGACATGCCCTTGTGGTCGCGTCGTGCAGCGAAAGCATACCGAAGCAGACTCATACGCTACCCTCGCAACATCTGTATTTGAACGACCGTTTTCAAGCGCATGCTTGATGAAGGGAAGCCGTTGTCTTCTCTTTACCTGCAATGATGAAAGCCGCTGCCGAATGCTGTTTTTCAGTGACGAGTGATGGGCGAACTGAGCGGGAACTGCTCTCTGTGATGCCATGCAACCCAACAACCACCCGCTTCAATTGTCGGCGGTACCATTGACGCCACCGCCTCAGGCGCTGACAGTTTGGAGGGTATCCACACCCTGGCAGACCGTTCGGTCAATGTTGGCCTTGGTTCTCGTCTGCTTCTTTATTGCGCAATTGGCCGTGTTCGTTGTTGGTGGCCTTGTGGACGCTGACTTTAACGGAACACCCGGTCCTGTAGACCCCGTTTACACGCTTGTTGGCGGCACCTGCATGTCCCCGTTTTTGTTGCTGTTCTTTCACCTTCGACGCCCTCGATTGACCCACAGCGTTCAGGCAGTCCCTGACCCGAGAGGCTCCAACGTTCACCCGCTCAGCGGAGGGTTGGTGGTTCAGGCTCAGCAACCCGTTGATGTGCGACAGCATTTGTTCCGATCAAATGCCCCCTTGGAAATGCCCCGCCCGTTGCACCTGTGGGCCTTGTTTTTGGGAGGAATCACCTTGTCCACCGCTTGCTTGCTGCCCTTATCGGTGTTCGGTGCAACGGTGATCACCGTGTTGATTGCCGTGATGATCGTCCTGCCAGCTTGGCTCATCGGTTTCGCAGCCCCCGTGTTCGGCTGGTGGTCCATCACGAGTCGACACATGGGAATCACTGTGTCTCGACGAGATGCAGAATGGATGCTGGCTGCCGGGATGTTATCGACGGTACCGGCGATCGTCATCAATTCCCTGTTCAGCCCCATTGGCCTGAACGCCATCGGACTCGACGCTTACGAAGCAGGAAGCTGGGGCGAGGGCATGATTCTCTTTTTGTCGGCTCCAATTGGAGAAGAACTCTCTAAAGCGTTTGCTGTTCTGATGCTGAGCCACCTCATTGTTTCACCGAAGTACGGTTTTTACATTGGCTCAACGGTGGGTCTGGGTTTTGCACTCCTCGAAAACGCCCAGTATATTTTCATGGCTTTGGCGGGCGACAACAGCGGCTTAGCGTACTTCTTTACCGCTTCATTGCGAGGGTTAAGTTCCATTCCTGGCCATGCCCTGTGGACCGGACTAAGCGGATACGCCATCGGTTGTTGGTTGGACAGGAACCCCAAAGCAAGACGGGTTCTGGACCGTTCACCTTTCCTCACACCTGATGCCGAAGCACAATGGGTCCTCTACGATGCCAAAGGGCAACCCACCGCTTCTTCTGGCTGGGCTAAAAGGCCATCTCAACGAATGGCTAACATCCTGAAGCGACACGAACATCATGCCTGGCGAATGCCCCAAACCGTCCCCATGGGGCTTGGTTTTGCTGTTCTCGGCCATGCCTTGTGGAACGGGTCTTCATGGGGTGTGAATAGAGCCCTAAGCAACGACGACAGCACCTTGGCTCTTCTCTTGGAACTGTCGTGGTTGGTCGTGATGATCTTTGGCCTCTGGGTGTGTATTTTGAGGTGGTTGCCCACTGTGGTGCTGTCGGCAAACGATGACCAAAGGTGACTTCCAAGACTCACCTTTCAAAAGCAAACGCACAATCCTTCGCTTTGAACGAATCCTCTCGGGGAAGGTGAACGGTCATGGATGTCTTCGTGAGTGGTCCAAATTCGGGGAACATGGCGGTGACCCTTGGGCTCGTTGCACTGCTGTTGCTCCTGTCCACTCGAGCGAAAATACTCGACACGAACGGGGCTGTAGCAGCAGCACTTCTGGGCTTACTGGTTGGGGGCTTAGGCCATTGGACATGGTTGATCATCCTCCTTGGGTTCCTGTTGAGTTCCCACAAGGCAACGAAATGGAGATTTGAGGAAAAACAAGCCTTGGGCTTGAGTGAATCCTCAGACGGACACCGAGGTTGGACAAACGTTGTCGCCAACGGTGCCATTCCCGGTTTCATGTGCCTCATCGCCATCGTGGTTCAGGAATGGGACATCATGGTGTGGTTGTTTGGTGCTTCTGTAGCGGTTGCAGCAGCGGACACCTTCGCCAGTGAGATTGGAAGTTTGGATTCCCGCGTTCGAATGATCACGACGTTCCAACCCTGCGAACAAGGATTGAACGGAGGGTTTTCACCCAATGGACAAGTTGCAGCCCTCCTTGGTTCAACCGTGGTGGCCATGTTGACCTTCCTCGCGTGGACCCTCACCGCAGAAGAGGACAGCGTACTCAACGGTCCGTTGCTGGCGGTCATCTTGGGCGTAGTGGGATGGATCGGTTGCCAAATCGACAGCCTTCTGGGGGCCGTTCTCGAAAACCGGGGCTACTTGACCAAGGGGTCGGTGAACGCTCTTTCCATCGCTGGTGGTGTGGTCCTGATGTTGGGGCTGCTGGCATGGACTTCGTGAACGAACGGTGCATTGGCTTCTTGAACTGAACCCGTGTGGTCCAACCATGGGCCGTCAGGGGCTGGGATTGCTCATCGTGGCCCTGATGGCCTCGCTTTCAATCACCGCCGTCGTGACCGCAAACACGGACACCAGCTACGAACCGGGGTTTGTCGAATGGACCGTTGTCCCTCAAGAACGACTTTTTGTTGAGGGCCTTGACACCGAAGAAGCCGTGTTGCAGCGGGGACAAACCGACTCAGCTGTCGGTGGTTTCACGGTGGGTGCCACGGCCAACCCTGTGCCCGTGTTCACCCTCCAAAGCCTCCCAGTGCAGCAAGCGATTGAAACGAACGTTCAGATGAGCGTGTACTTCTCTGCCATCCTCGAAGGCGTCGGAGGCCCGCAGGCGTGCACTCGCCAAAGCATCGTCCCGGGTGATGAAACCACCACGCTGAGTTACGTCGTGTCCATTGGCGGCACAGAAGTCTACAGCAGCAGTGTCAGCCAAGTCATCGACACGGTCACTGAAAACGACGCCATGAACTTCTCTGGAGAGAGGCAAAACGTCTCCTTGAACATGGCTCCGGGCGACTCGTTTTCATTGCAGCTCAGCGTCCATCACCAGTGTGCTGGAACCCAGGCACGCGTCCAATGGGGCGGATTTGAACACAACGCTGGCGGCATTGTTATGGAAGGGGTCATTTTTGAGCCTGAAGCCCGCATCGTGGTGGACTCACAACGCAGGGCTCACGTGGAATTCGAGCACCGATTGCCTTGGGGATTGGAAGACCTTCGGGAGGAAAAATGGGAAATCTGGGGACCTCTGGAACCCTCACAAAAAATTGTCCGAGATGGAGAATTTCTCGTTGAAACGAGCGCTGGGCGAATCCGAATGGAACGTCAACTCGGCGATAACCTGACCGTTTACACGTGGTCGGGAGCAAAAACGCTCCCAATTGGCGAACTGGCACTCAAAATGTGCATGAAAACCGTGGCGGGGGATCTCAACTCCGACTGCCACGCAGAAGGAATTGTCAGGTTTGAAGTGACCAAAGGAGACGAGGGATTCGCAAGCGCTGCATTGGTGCTGACCGGGACGACCATTCTCGCCCTCTTGGGCTACGTGATCACATCGTTCAGATCAGGCCTTATGCTCCCCGTGCCGATTCTAGGCGCCCTGTTGGTGCTGGCGCTCCTGACCATGCCGACGGTGTTGTCCCAACCAAATCTCGGCGCCGATGCCGTGATCTCTGACAACACAAAGGTGGTGGATGCTGAACTCACGGCTTCAAACGGCGAAACAATCCGTATCTCTGAACTGCTCGAGGGCCGTGAGGCGCTTCTCATCGGCTTGGTGTTGCCAGGTTCTGAACAGGTCCTCACGCAGGCCAACGAATTCAATCGGAGTCTTGATCAATTGGGTGACAGGGTCAGCGTCATTCACATCGTGACTGGAGAAGGCGCTCTCTTATCCGATGCCGCTTCGATGAAGGGCCAAAGCAACGTCACATGGCCGGTGGTTCTCGACGCTGACAGCGCTTTTGCGAGAAGCCTACCGACGGGCCCATCCGATGCCGTTTTGGTCGTCGACCCGGCCATGCACGTCACCTTCTCACAAGGCTCATCGGCAGCCACGCTCGATTTGGTGGAGGCCGTGGATGATGTCAAAAGCGGCGGTCCAACTTCAGCGGCTGCTTATTTCGCCCTGATACTCGGGCCTGGCTTGTTCCTGCTCTTTTTAGCTCTGCCAAGAGAAGAATGGGTTGCCCCTGAAGACCCCTTGCCTCCCGGTCTGTTGTGGGCTTCCACCATCGTCGCTTCAGGAGCTGGCGTGTTGATGGTCAACCTGCCCGCCGTCGTGTTGGCCCTTGCCCCTGTAGGTATGACGGCTCGATTTGTCCTTGACTTGGTGATGATGGCGTGGTTGCTTGAGATGTGTTTCTTCACCGCTCGACGAGGGACGCCCTACGAAGCGGAATTCTTGGGTGCTGCCCTTCACAGGCTGTTTCCCGAAGGGTTCCGCAATTGGCGCAACGTGATCGACATGAAACGGGACACGTTGCTGGGGGTTTGGCTGGGTTGGTTCGGATGGTTGACCTTCCCGCACCTCTACCCGCAATCCGTGGCCGCAACGGCCCTTACAGGAGGAGGTGGCTGGGCCATGGCGGTGTTCATGTTGCTCTTGCTCACGGTCTCTGCGGGATTGGTGGTCCTGCTTCTTCGAATCGTTGCTTCTTGGGGCGGACCATTTTCGAGGTTGTTTGGAAAATTCGGCGGGGACGTGTTCGCACAGTTCGTCGGATGGGTGCTCACCCCGATGGCTCTTTGGGTGAGTTTGAACACACTGCTCAATCTGATGGAAATCGGGGTTTTCTGAAACTCCAAGGGTATTATACCCGTTGAGGTCGTTAAACCAAAGCATGACCTTGCCGCATTGGAGTCAAACAAGCCTTCGCCTCTTCATCACCTGCCCAAAAGCGTGGATGCTGACCTACCATAGAGAACGAACCAATCGAGCACCAAGCACGACGGGACAATCCATGGCGCCCAACCTCCATCTCGCTCAAATCAGGGCGGGGCGAGCGACAATGATCGAGCGTTTCCAAGCCCTGTACAACGGCGAACTGTGGACCAGAGAAACCGTGTTGTTGAACCTTGAAAGACACCTTGAAGCAGAACTGGGTGACCGGACAAAACGGTATCCAGATGCCCTTCTCAGGGGTCTCCTTTCTACTTCAATCGTCCAATTGGAAGCGCTGAAGCACACACGTACCTTGCGCAGAGTGTTCGATCAACACGCCCCCCGATGGGCCTACTTTCCAAGATCGCACCCCATGTCCATTCATGGCATTCGATTGTTTGCTGCGCCAGATTTAATGATTTTTCATCAGCACAAATGGACGCTGGTCAGGATTCGCTTTGGACCTCGTCCCAACCCAAAACAAGCCGATGCAGAAGCTCGTCTCATGGCCCACTGGTCCATGGCCCACGAGGCTTTGCCTTCCAACCAAGATGCCTACCGAATCCGAACGCTTTCTTGGAGCGAGGGGGCTTGGGAAGAACATCGGGTAGCCATCAACCCTACGCTTCTCAGCGAAGCATGGGGGTTGATGTCCTCGGATGTGCGAGCGATGAGGCGCACGCAGCGATTGGTTCGGGAACACGATGGTTTTGCAGCCGTCCCCCTGGCGCAGAACGCTGCATCCTGCACGCTGTGCCGCTGGAAGACACGCTGTCTGGGTGAGCGTACCCTTTCTGCAGCGAAACGCGACCAGATTGAGGGGTTGTTGGCTTTGCATCACAACGAGGCAACAAGGTCGGCCAGCACCGCATCGACGTCCTGAGCTTTGGTCACGCCACTGGCCAGCAAAACACCTTCAGCGCCCAATTCAATGGCCTTCGCTACGTCAGCCCCGTTCTTCACCCCTGCGCCACAAAGGACGCGCACGTTGGGGTTCACCTCACGAACCGCCGCAACGGTGTCGCTGACGATGGAAGGGTCGGCCGATGTTACGGAGACGTCCCCACCGATGAGTTGCGGTGGTTCAACTGCAATAAACGTCGGATCAAGTGCCGCCAAGGCACGGGCTTCGTCGACATCAGCGGCACATGCGCAAACTGGAAATTCTTGCGGAAGCATGGCGAGCAACGCCGCCACCTTGTCGAGGTTCACTTTGTGTTCCGCATGGTTGATGATGGAACCTTGAGCGCCGTGAGCGATGGCCGTGGTCGGTTCGAGCCAACCGGTGAAGCCACCCAAACCAACAGGATCCAGGTGCTGACTCCACACGTCCACATTGGTGGCTTGCGATGAACATGTGGAGAGATCGAATGCCGAAACGCATGCAACAAAGGTGGCTCGATCGGATGAGGCCCGTTCCATGGCTTGAAGCAAGTGCGATGCTTCAATGCCGGAAGCAGATGCATATGTTTTGAAGTTCACAACGATGAGAGGCGAGGCCATGGAAGCCCGTGAAGAGGCCGCCGTTTCAATGTTCACTCGGTTGGTGGGTTCACGCATCCGTTCTTGGCCATTGCCCGCCCATCTGAACGGTGTTGGCTGGCACGTTGCTGCCGTGGTCCACGACCACGCCTTGAAGCTGGCAGTTGTCGCCAACCGAGGCGCCCTCGCCCACCAAGCATCCTTCGAGGGCTGAACCGTCTCCAACCTTCGCATGACCCAACAGCGTGGTCATGTGAATTCGGCTTGACCCAACCGAACAACGTTGCCCGATCATTGAGGATGACATGGAAGCGCCTCCATGGATTGCTGTTGATGCTTGGTCAGCGTACCAGCTTTGTGGAGCGCCACTGAGAACACCTTGCCGGTATCGGCCATGAGCGATGGCTGCCTCAACCGCTTGACCCCAAGCCTCCGGCGTTCCGGCATCGATGAAATACCCGTCAAAGGCTTGGCCGTTGAGGAGGCCTTCTGCTGCGAGAGCTGGAAACACGTCACGCTCGATGGAGTGACGGCCTTTTGGCATCCAATCAAACACATCGTCTTCGAAGATATATGAACCAGCGTTGATGAGGTTAGAAAACACCTCCTCGGGTTTGGGTTTTTCTTTGAAGCGTGTGATGCGCTGTTCGTCGTTCAATCCAACGATTCCAAACCTGGTGGGATCGTCGACTTCCCACAATCCCAACGTGCCAATGCCTCTGTTTTGACGGTGGAGGTTCAGCAAAGATGAGGCATCCAAGGAGGAAACGATGTCCCCGTTGAAGCAGGCAAACGTCCCGCTCACGATGTCCCTGCAATTGCCCAAGGCACCCCCGGTGCCGAGGGGTTCGTCTTCAGGCACGATTCTGACGTCAAAATCGACATCGGCTTGTTTGAAGTAGGCTTCGATCATGTCAACTTTGTATCCACCTGCAACGATCACTTCGTCCACAAGGTCGCTTGGGACACAACTCACCACGTGTTCGAGCAAGGTGCGATCCAGAACGGGCAACAACGGTTTTGGAATTGAGGCCGTCCAAGGGCGTAAACGAGAACCGATGCCACCTGCGAGAACAACCACCTGCATATCTTGGCCTTCCACCCTTCGGTTAAGAAATCAGCGTCATGAGGGCATTGACGGACCCAATTCTCCACCGCATTGTAGCAAAGCCTTGAAAGACGGTCTCCCGCTGGATTTGACCGGCGATGAAGCATGAACATCCATGAATACCAAGGCAAAGCCCTGTTGAAGCAATACGGCGTTCCAGTGCTGGAAGGCATACACTGCACCACCGTAGCCGACGCGCTCAGCGCATACGACACCCTCGGCAGCAAGGTCGTTGCGGTTAAATCACAGATCCATGCGGGTGGCCGAGGCAAAGGCAACCTGCTGAACCCCGACAACGGTGAACTCGTGATGGAAGGTGGCGTCAAAATTGCCTTCTCTCGAGAAGAGGTTAAATCCTATGCCAGCAACATCCTCAACAACATCCTCGTCACCATCCAAACTGGCCCAGAGGGGAAATTGGTTCGCAACCTCTACATTGAATCGGGGTGTGACATCGCCCACGAGTATTACCTCGCCATCCTTGTGGACAGGGAGAACAAAGCCGTTCTGATCATGGCATCCACCGAAGGTGGCATGGATATTGAACACGTTGCGGAAACCACGCCGGAAAAAATCCACAAGATCACCGTGGACCCCAATGTGGGGCTCATGGGTTACCAAAAGCGGGACCTGGGATTGGCTCTCGGGCTTTCTGGAGCAGCACACAAAGCCTTCGGAAAGTCCCTCACTTCAATGTACACCATGTTCATGGCCAACGATTGCAGCATGCTGGAAATCAATCCCTTGGTTCGCACGGGAGCCGATGAAATCGTGGCTCTTGATGCCAAGGTCTCGTTTGATGAAAACGCCGAGTTCCGTCACAAGAATTGGGACGACCTACGCGACCTTTCAGAAGAAGAAGACGTTGAGATTCGAGCCAAAGAAACCGGCCTTTCCTATGTGAAACTCGACGGTAACATCGGTTGCCTTGTCAACGGTGCAGGTCTTGCCATGGCCACCATGGATGTCATCAAACTCTATGGTGGCGAACCCGCAAACTTCCTTGACGTGGGCGGTGGAGCGAACGAAGAACAGGTCAAGACCGCCTTCAGCATCATTTTAGAGGATCCCAACGTGAAAGGTATCTTGGTCAACATCTTTGGAGGCATCATGCGCTGTGACATCATCGCACGAGGCGTGATTGCTGCAACGGAAGCGTTGTCACTTGAAGTCCCACTCGTCGTCCGACTGGCGGGAACGAACGTGGATGAAGGCAAGGCCATTTTGGCGGCCTCAGACCTCAACATTCACCCTGCTGATGACCTCGCTGAAGGGGCTCAAAAGATTGTGAAACTCATCGGAGGTGAGGCTTGATGGCGATTTGGATTGAAGAAGACGCAAAGGTGTTGGTGCAAGGCATCACGGGAAAGCAGGGAATGTTCCACGCTGACAAAATGGTCGAATACGGCACCAACATCGTTGGCGGTTGCACACCTGGTAAAGGCGGCCAAACCGTCGATTTACAGGGCAACCCGTTCCCAGTTTGGAATTCCATGTTTGAAGCCATTGAAGCGACGGATGCTGACGCCACCGTGATCTATGTCCCCCCGCCCTTTGCTGGTGAAGCCATCATGGAGGCGGCTGATGCCTTTGACACGATCAAAGGTGAAGGTGTTGTCGTGTGCATCACAGAAGGTATTCCAACCATTGACATGGTGAAAGCCGTTGCGTTCGTGAACAACAGACCCGGCGTTCGTCTGATTGGCCCGAATTGCCCAGGCATCATCACCCCTGGAGACAACGGTGGGGCGAAAATCGGCATCATGCCGGGCCACATCCATGCCAAGGGCCGCATCGGAATTGTCTCCAAGTCCGGAACCCTGACGTACGAAGCGGTTGCCCAAACCATGAGCATTGACGAAGGTCAGTCCACATGCGTCGGGATTGGGGGAGACCCCGTGAATGGAACTGGGTTCATCGAATGCCTCGCTGCCTTCCAAGCGGATCCACAAACCGAAGCCATTGTCATGATCGGAGAAATCGGTGGTAACGCCGAACAAGAAGCCGCTGCATGGGCCGCTGAAAACGTCACAAAACCCATCGTCGGTTTCGTTGCAGGTGCTACCGCACCCCCGGGCAAGCGAATGGGCCACGCTGGAGCCATTATCTCGGGCGGCAAAGGAACCGCAGAAGAGAAATTTGAAGCCTTTGAAGCAGCAGGAATCGCTTGT
>QXXW01000127.1:0-7828 GCA_009887255.1 Candidatus Poseidoniales archaeon
CCGCCGGCAGCGGGTGGACGTGCTGCCTTGCTCCATGCGACCACTTCTCGCTGAAGGCCAGCAAGATCCATGGGGAGCGGCCATGCGTCCTTGGTCAGAGGGACGGGTTGCCCTAAACCCGGTATTCGCTGAAGCGCAACGCCAAGGGCAAGAGCGTCGTCAAGCATGTTGCCACTTGCTCCCTGATGGCGTGCTTCCAGGCGACGTCGTGTCCACCGTTTCAATTCAGGGATTCCTTCGCTCAGTTGCAACAAGAGCTTGCTTTTCCCCGCATCGTCCTCGTTTCCGTCCGGCAACAATCGAAGCACCAACCTCAGCAATCGAGCGACTCGGACATCCCTCGGGGTGCGATTCACGTGGCGAGCCATCTCACGACGAACAGAATTCACGCTTTCAAGTCCCTGCGCGCCAATGGCTGAGGCCAAGTCCGGCAGATCAAGACCCACCAATACGGAACTTAAGGCGCTCAACGCATCGTGTGTCTCGTCCCTCGTGGCCAGGTTTGAATCGTGTTCGCTCAGAGGGAGGGCCGTTTTTTTCGCCGAGATTGGTTCATGCCTATCGTTCATTTTCGGCTCCGCAGCGAGGGGGGTTTCATCCAGAGGTTCATTGGGGAGCAAAGGTGGGTTCAGAGGAGATGTTGACGACTCCAGAGGCGGCTCTTGTCGCTCTTCGGTCAACGTCACAGGTTCACTATTTGCAACGACCTCTTCATGCGAACGCAAAGGGGCGGTTTCGAGTTCATCCGTGTATGGCTGACTTGAAACAGGTGCCGTTTCTTCGCGTTCTTCGACCAAAACAGGCCCGTCCTTCGTCGGGTGGGTGCTTTCCCTCCTTGATTCGTCGGAAAAGGAACGGTCAAAGACCGGATCCTCTGCTTCTTCGCGCAAGAAATCAACATCACGTCTTGAGTGTTCAGGAACGATGGGGCGCCACAAATTGAGTTCAAAATCGTGCTGTTCAACCGGCCGCTGAGCCAAGTGCGAAAGCCAAACTGAGACGCTGTTTGCCATCTGGTCAAGCATCTCGGGCTGCTGAATCTGGAATTGAATCCCAAGTGCCATTTCCACATCGCGATTCCAAGGAAGCGCCATAATTCGACCCCGAAGTTTGTCAATGGATTGAATGTGTGGTCGAGCCTTGTTGAGTTGAAGGGCGATTTCACTCGGGCGTTGAACCATCATGGTATCCCATGTTGACGTGTCCCACCCCAAGGCTTGTAGCCGGCCAAGTTCACGTTTCAGACCTTCCTTGGCGCGATTGGCCAACGGCCGCCCCTCACCCTTTCCTCCGGTTCGTTGCATTGCCGCAACATGCGTTTCAAACGCAGCCAAACTCAAGTTGTTGGTGTTGATTTCAACGATGGCTCCGCTGAGAATCCTGAGTTTTCCAAGCGCGTCATCCAACATCGTTCGGTGGCGCAGTTGCCGTCGCTCTTTGAGTTTCACATAGCTCTCCATCTCGTCCAACACATCGGCCTCTATCGTGGACAGGCGGAGCAATTCCAAACGATGTTGCTGGTCGTCAAGGCCTTCAACGGAGACGTCAAGGCTCTCCAAGCGCTCAATGAGGGCAATCTGCCGATTCCAATGGTCCTGACGAGCAAGCATCAGGTCAACCGTTGACTTTGGTTCGTTGAGCAATCGGGTGTTCCAAACATCCATCTGCATGCCCCGCCGAAGGTAGGGCTCCATGAGGGCGAACCCGTCGAGTTCCAACGCAGTCCATTGCTGCTCCAACGATTCGATGGCGAGATGGAGGGCCTCGGTTTGATCGAGTTGACCAACCAGTGGGGACAGTTGTTCTGAACTAAACGGCCATGTTTGTTGAAACCGCTTTGCCGTCTCCATCAACACCAGATGCTGTTCAACCGTGGTCGTGATGTTCTCCATGTTGCTTTCCCATTCGTGGAGTTCGCCTGGCTTGATGGCTCCTGCAATTGGAAACACAACGCCTTGCCTGCGCCATATGTTGAGCGTTTCAGAGAGGTCCCTGCGCCGATGTTCCAAACGTTGACCGACGTCCTGAATGTCACGGCTAAGGCCGTTTAATCGCTTTTTATGATCGACGTGAACCACCCCTCGAAGTGCCGCCACCAACCGGGTGGATTCGTCGTTGTCAAAGGGTCCGATGAGTTGTTGGGCGTTTAGAATGGCTGCCTCTACATCGTGATGCAACGATTGCCAGTTTTCGAGAATCACCAAGGCATCCATCAGCGCATGCCCGTCAAGCTTGGGAACTTCAAAACCGGCGGTTCGAAGCGCATCTGCGGCTTCATGCATCAGCCGTTGTTGTCTTTCCTCATCACGACGAACGGCGTGAACGTGTTCCCAAATCTCTGAAATGCGATCTGGGGTGTCAAACAGCGGTTGGATCAAAGCGATGGCTCCTAAACTGCTGACGTCAGTGGTTTGAAGTGCGCGGTGCAAGTTCAGCCACTCTTCGACAAGACCTTCGGCTTCCCATCGGCTCTTTGCTCGTTCAAGTGGTGCTTCCCAAGGGGCGTCAAGTTCAGTGATCTCGTCCATGTGGGCGCGTGCATCAATGGCGTTGAGGGGTTGGTTCAGCAGGTCAGAAACGGTGGCCACAGATTCATCCGACAACGGCAACCATCCGGTCAACCTCTGCAGCCTTTCCTGAGACCGATTCGCATCAAAAAGAGCACGTTCCAACCACTCCAAGCGTTCGTTGATTCGATGGTCGTCTTGCAACACAAATCCTGTCAGTTCCTGTTCGTCCCAGCCAAACGCTATCATTGGGGACAAGCGCGGGGCATACCACGCATCAGGTTCAGCCTTCTCACTCATCTCGGACGGTAAGACCGTCGTCTCGGACGGGCTTTCAATCTGCGTGAAGAACCGGTGCGGATGAATTGATTTCCAAGAGTGGTGCCGGAGGGCGGTCCAACACTGAAAAACTCGCCTGTTGGGCGGTCCCCCTTCCGCAGACCATATAGGGGCAAGGTCCGCTCCGAGAGCATGAGTTTGATTCTCATTGGTTTGAGCACCGCCACAGGTGTAGCGTTTGCAGGCTTGGGGTACTGGATGCACCATACCCGTCAGGACCTGCACCGCTTGTTGGACATGCAGACCGTTCTTCGTGAATCACAAGGAACCCATTTCCAACAGTTGAATCAAGCCACCGTTGCGGTTGGCCACGACGTCGCGGCCTTGCAGGACACGCTTCAAGCGATGAGAGAGATCCATCCCGACCTCGATGCCTCGTTGCACATGCACGGTCTGCTGAAGCAGGTGGAAACCAATCCCAGCCTGCTGAACGACATCACGGTTGTCTCCAACGCCATGGCTGAACTGGTGGCTCAGGAAACAGCGGATGAAGTGAGTGCTTCAACATTGAGCCCGGTCCATCAACGCATGTTGCAACGGCTGTTGACTCAACTGGACGCCCACAACATTGGCCTTTCATCCCTCCACCTCGATGGCCTTACGGCCCAGAGGCTGGGCGTTGCGAGTCTGCATCTGCACCGCCATGATTGGGCAGAAGGCGCCTTGGAAATGGCGCATCAATCGCAACCAGGCCGTCTCATCATTCTCCACGGTCTTGAGCACATTGCTCGCCTCCAAGGGGACGATCAGCGTCTCAGACACTGGCTCGAGGCTCGCATTCGCGTCACGCCAGACGACCCAGCGTTGCTCCGTTCACATGCTCACCTTCTCGCTTCACTGGGCGACGACGGGGCAGAACGTGCGGTTCGGCGTCTTGAGGCCATGGGCGTAGACACCGCTGCCGACCGTTCCCTGCTTTCTGGCTTGCGTGAGCGAGCTGGGGCACGATCCGAAGCCATCGAAGCGATTGAATTGGCGTTGGAAAAGGACGATTCTCGAAGCGAAGATTGGCTCCAATACGCCACGCTGCTCGAAGCAGAAGGGGAACACAATTTGGCCCTTGAAGCCAACGAACGCTGTTTGAGTCTCGACCGACAATCCGGCGAAGCTTGGGCGTTGAAAGCAAGAATCACCTCCATGAGAAAAGGCCACGAGCGTGATGCCCTCAAGGCAGCCACGCACGCCGTTGCGTTGGATGCAGGAGGCGTTGACACGTTGTTCCTCAAAGCGAATTTGCTTGAATTGGAAGGTTCCAGCGTCGCTGCAGAAGAAGGCCTGCTGAAGGCACTTGAACGAATGCCCAGCAATGCAGAACTCCGGGCACGGCTGGCCGGTAAACATCTGCTGGACCATCGAATAGACGACGCACAAGCGTTGCTTGACAGCACACCCACCGGTATTGACCATCATCAACTTCACACCGTGGAAGGCCGACTCCATCTCGCCAGAGCCGACCGTCGTCGGGACGGAACCGGTCAGACAGACGCTGCGTTGTTGGCTTCTGCAACAGCAGCCTTCAACGGAGCATTGGAACTTCATCGTGAGTCTGGAATGGCGTGGCTGGGATTGGCTCGAACTCAACGGTTGCTCCATGAGACCGAACACGCCGTAGAATCCCTAGCACGAGCCAGCCGGTTGATGCCAGATCACGCCTCCATCGCCTGCGAATCGGCCTTGCTCGCCTTGGACATGGGCGACCTCAGTTCGGCGAAGACCCATGTTGATGCAGCAGAATTGCACGGCTCCACCGCATTGACAACCTACATCCGCGGCAACATTGCGGCCCAAAGTGCTCAATTCACTCAAGCCATTTCACACTACAGCGACTGTTTGGCCGTGGATGCCTCGCACATCAGAGCTCGTCTCAACCGAAGTTCTGTGTATTCTTCCATTGGAGAGGCCAGCAAGGCGCTTGAAGACGCCGACATTCTCCTCGACATGGCCCCCCAACTCGGTTATGCGAGGGTTCGAAAAGGCGAATCCCTGATGGAATTGGGTCAGTGGGAGGCCGCTGCTAAAGAATTCAAGCATGTATTGGAAGATGCGCCTCATCACACCCAAGCGCTGACCAACTTGGCCAAGTGTTACATGGGCTTGGGTCGGCCGGAACGGGCCGAATCTCCGCTGAACGAAGCCCTTCGTCTCTCACCGGAGTACGCACCTGCTTGGCATCACCGCGGCTTGCTTTACTTGGAATGGGGAAAAACGGACGTTGCCTTGAGCGACTTTGAAGCAGCCGTGCGTTGTCATGCTGGGCACGTGGACGCCCGCCTCAACATTGCGTTGATCCATCAAAGCGAAGGCAGATTGCACGAAGAAGAAGCCTCATGGCGTGGCATTCTGGCCATTGACCCAGAACACCAATTGGCTCAAACGAACCTCAAGATGTGCGAGACAAGTTTGATGAAGACCACCCCATAGGCGCGGCAGGGATGAACATGGACGAGGACAGAATGACCCTCACCCAAATTCTGACAGCCTTGATGGATTTTTTGATGAAGGACGGATCCATTGACCCCGTTCACCAGTATTTCTACAAGGAGTTCAGGAACATTCTCAATCAAGACGAGAACAGGGAATTCGACGTCAAGCAAGTCCGATTTCTTCTCGACAAAACCCGAAGCATCATGGATGAGGTCACCGAAGAAGACTTCCAAGGCATGGTCCAAGCAGTTCTCACACAGTACCGCAACACCAACGATGATGCGCTCAACGATCGGATTCGAAAGATGGCGGCCGACGATGCAGCGGCACAGAAACTCAATGCTGCAGACCGAGAAAAGCGAGTTGAAGAAGCCCGCAAGCGTGCGGAAGAAGAGGCTCGTCTGGCCGAGGAAGAGCGCATCCGTTCGGAAGCACGTGCCGCTGAGCTCGCCCGTCAAGCGGAAGAAGACCGCGTTCGAGAAGAGGCTCGGTTGGCCGCTGAATCAAAAGTGGCCGAAGACGCTCGCATTGCAGAGATTGCTCGTCTTGAAGCCGAGAGGTTGACCGAGGAAAACCGTCTTGCAGAAGTGGCGCGGCAAGCCGCAGAAGAAGTTCGCAGGGAAGCTGAAGAAGCACGTTTGGCCGAAGAAGCAATCCGCAAGGCCGAAGAAGATCGCCTGGCTGAAGAAGCTCGCTTGGCTGAAGAAGCCCGTCTGGCTGAAGAGGCGCGTAGGCGTGCCGAAGACGATGCGCTTGCCAACGAAAAAGCGGCTTACTGGGATGCGCAATCTGGCGCTGGAGACTCAGCCCCCACCGAAGACCACGGTGGTGGGAGCATGAAACTGCTGTTGATCGGCGGGGCCGTCGTGGTGTTGGGCGGAGCTGCAGCCGCTTTCTTTCTCCTCTGAAGATAGGCAAGCCATTTTGAGGCGACCGGCCTTGGTCCGTCCATGCCCCTCGCAATCGGAGACGCTGGCCCCAACTTTGACCTGAAGAATGCAAATGCTGGCCATGGAGGCAAGACCGTGTCCTTTGAAGATGCCATGGGAGAGGCAGGGTTGGTCGTGGTGTTCGAATGCAACCATTGTCCGTATGTGGTGGCCAGTGTGGGTCGTATGAACCTCATGGCTGAACGGTGTCAAAACGACAAGATTGGTTTCGTCGGCATCAACTCAAACGACCCGGTGGTGTACCCAAACGATTCCTTTGAACACATGGTCAAGCGGTCGGAAAAAGGCATGCCTTACGCCTACCTTCACGACGAGTCACAAGAAATCGCTCATGCCTATGGCGCCAAGAGAACGCCCGAGTTCTATTTGTTCAACCCATCCGGTCAACTGGTCTACCACGGTCGCATGGATGACAACCCAAAAGACCCGAATCACGTTACAACGAATGAACTTGGTGACGCCATTGACGCCCTGTTAGTAGGGCAAACCCCGAGCATTCAGCACACCGAGTCCATCGGTTGTTCCGTCAAGTGGAAGGCTTGAGCAGAGGGATTGCAATGTCAGGTTGTCGACGCCAATGCGACTGGGATGACAATCTGGTTTGCCGGTCGTGCGGCATTGATTACTCGCCACCGAGCACCGATGAAGAAGAGTGACTCAATATTGCTCGAGCACGAGTTCTGTGGTGGTGCTGGCGATCTCTTCTGGGGCGGCAAGCCACATCTTGTCCAAGAGGGCTCGCAGAGCCATCGTGTCATCAACGTGAACGAGAGCAACCAGATCTGCTTCACCAGAAACTTCGTAGACGATCTCGACACCTTCCCAACCGGTGACTTCGGAGGCGAAGGAACCGATTTCTGACCCGGGTGAGACTTTGATGCGAACAAGGGCGGTCAAACCAACACCGCCTTCGCGAATGGTGTAGCCCCGGATGGTTCCGTTTTCCTCCATGGTTCGGATGTGGGTGCGGACGGTACGCTCGCTCGCCCCAACTTCTGAGGCGAGGTCGACATAGGACATGCGTCCGTTCTTTCGAAGTTGGGCTAAAATGGCTCGATCGATTTCGGCTATGCGTGGCATGTTTAGACACAGGGCCAGCACCTATTTCAAACCTTTTCCATCATTTTTTTCTGATTTATCGTCGGTAAACCACCGTTCTCGACCTAAAAAAGCCAAAAACAGGAAAAAAACCACCAAAGCCGGATTTCGGGGGGTTCAAAAACAACTCATGGTTTGGTGAATTGATGCGAGCTGAACACGCGAACTGCGAGACAGGTTGGCAAGAATACTTGGACCACATTTCCAAGTGCGATTTACCCCAACGGCAACAGGAATGGTTGCACATTGACGTGAGAGCCATGTTCTCATCAACCCCCCTTCTTCATCACGAATTGGACAGAGAATCAGGAGAATCACTGCTCTTCCTTCACGATTCACTCGTGCTCTTGTGCCCTCAACAACGTATTCTGCACCATTTTCCCCGGCATTTGATCCACTGTTTTGTTGAAGACCGCCGCCATCATGTTGTTCGGGAAGACACTGCCGTGTTCCGTGCCGAATTGTTCTCAATTTCTCCCCTTGAAGAGCAGTTGTGTTGGATTTCGAAGT
>QXXW01000128.1:0-5676 GCA_009887255.1 Candidatus Poseidoniales archaeon
CGACGTTTGAGGGCGTTCCAAAGGTCCTCCCATGCTTCATGAGCGTGCCAAAACCTTCCGGAATCAAAGCAATCCCAACCGTCTTGGAACCATTGTTCCTCTTGCTCGGTAGCCAACGGCATGGCGTGTTGGCGGGACATGGTCGCCGCTGGGGTTGGGGGTTGAAACAGTTGGTCATCGAGTTGCTTTCTCCGCACCCTTCAAGAGGTGTCGGTGAGGTTGTTCCTCCACCGGTGGACCCAAATGCACAACATTGACCACGGCGACCTCGTTGAGCAACGTCGCGGCGGTGTTGACACCTTGCGGGTGATGGTGGCGACCCTCGGAGCCCATCACCACTCAGGTGCCATCCACATTCAATCCATAGACGGAGGGCAAAAAGGATGGCTTGTTGTTCGTCTTGGACAGCCCGTGATGGCGTCTCTGGATGACGAATCGGGTTTGGATGCTCTCCTGTCAATCGAACAACTGGGCTTGCAATCCACGTGTGATCTCATGCTCCACGAACTCACGGTTGCTCAAATCCGAACCTTGATTCAGCAACACCCGGAAGCGATTCTCAACTTGTCCTCAACCGACAAAGCGGTTGATGGAGCCTGGTGGGCCAACACCGCCCTTCCGATCACGGGATGGCGACGCACGTCCAGCATAGAAGACCTTGCAGACTTGGAACTGCGCACCGATACTCGACCGAGGACCAAACAAACTCCTCGACAAAAAGAACGGTTGTTGTCACCTGGCGGGGTGTACCTCCACGATTCTCCTGATCCGCACCCGATGCTGCATTTGGGTGTTGAATTGGGAGGGAGAGGCATGCCCTTGCTGGGTCTCTTTTCCCTTCCCTACGCCCAAACCGACATCACCCGTCAATTGCCAAGCCCCTCCTGCTACGGTTTGTTTCGTTCCATAGGTGACCTCACGACCTTGTCAACAACCGACGAGATGGTTGAGGTTCTGAACCAGTTTTTGTGGGAAAGCGACCGCAGTGTCGTCGTTCTCAACGGTTTGGACCGCATTGGCAACGCTCTTGGGGATGAAGCCATGATGGCCTTCTACCGTTTGGTTACCGACCACGTCCAAATGGGCGATCACGCGTTGTTGTGCACCACCGATTTGAGTGTCTTCGACACGATGACTCAGCACAAATTGAGAGGTGAGGCTGAACTCCTCTCACACAGAGACATCGATGGTTGGTTGCACGACTCGGATTTGCTGCTGGACCATCCGCTTCTCGTACCCGATGAAGACGACGAACTGATGTGGATGGAAGCTCACCTTGACCACCATGCCAGGGAAACGGGTTTTGGTCATGGGACGGGCCACATCGACATGGTTGGGGGCAGTGTTGAGGTTGACAACGACACCCGGCACTCCGCGACAACAGCGCTGAAAGGATTGGTGGATGATTGGCCAGATTCGGAGCCTTTGAAACCATCATCAGCTCCCCAGAGCGCCCCCCAACACCCTCCGATTGGAACAACGCCCTGGCAGGTTCGAAGCGACCAAGAAATTCGTCCTACCCAGCCGCCAATGGAGGGTGTTCGTTCCAATGCTGAATATGCACCAGTCGCCCCTTCACAGAGGTCACCTCGACGACCTCGTGCCACGTTCGTGAAACCTACGGCTCCAAAAGGGCCACGACGCCCCCAGCGCATGAAGGCCCGAAAAGCGTCCCCCCGCCTGCCAGATATCGAGCACCGGCCAACAACCGCATTTTCGAATCAATCCTCATCCGATGACGCTGCATTCGAGGCCATACGAGGTCGTCGCTCGCCGTTCAACCGTCAAGGCTTGGCCGATGTAGAAGAACGAATGAATCGGAAAATAGAGGCGATCAAACCCTTGCCTTCTGCTGCCCAACGTGAACTTCGAGACGCCTTGCGCAACGAAAAAACGGTGGTGACGCCTCATCCCTCGACCGGTCAAAGGAAAACGTGGCCGTTGCCCTCAAATGAAGATGCCATGTTGAAGGGCCGTCGTGTGCCATCAGGAATCACACCCGAACGAAGAAGTCGTGAATCCTCCAACCGACAACAACACCATGATGACCTCGATGCCCTTCACCAGGAATGGGTGTCAAGGAAAGAACAAACCCAATTCAGGTCAACGGCACTGTACGATGAAACCGGTCGACCCTTGCATCGATTTGGAGTTGACCGAACGTGAGCGAACCTCGAACCAAGCTTCGTCTTGCCCTTGAGGCTGCCAAAGCGAAGTTGGAAGGGCGCGAAGTGGACCATGAAGCCAACACCGTGGGGAATCCCCCTCCATCCACCCCACCGGCTTCAAAATTGAACATCTTGTTGGGAACATCTCACACCCCCAAAGAACGCGTGCCGTTGTTCCAACGGGTGGGCTTGGCACAACGCCCAACCTACGATCTCCTTGCTGAACGAGTTCTCGGTCCAGATGTGGCTGCTTATGAACCCAAGCACAGCGGTTACGCCGAACATGTGGCCTCTCGACTCAGAACCTTGAGGGGCCGGTGGACCAGTACCGAGGTGCAGGGGCAGGAAGAGGCAGAATCTCCGGTGGGCTGGGAGGCCGATGGTCGCCCGGTTTGGCGCAAAATTCTGGAGGAACATCGGGGCGTGTCCCGAGCACACTTGGCCGTTGAAGACGGAGAAATCGAACCTCGCGTGGAGGCTGTTGTCGCATCGCCTTCATTCGACACTCCCTCGTGGCCCACATCCCTCACTCGGTCAAACCACCGGACATTCAAGCATTGGTTTGTTGGGGAAGAGAACTTTGCCGCTACTCAGACGACAGAGGGTGTGGTGGACCGCCCGGGAGGACCGCTGAATCCGGTCTTGATTCATGCTGAGGCGCAATCTGGCTGCTCCCACCTTCTTCATGCCACCGGGCAAGCGTTGCTTCGTCGCCAGTCCGGTCGCGTGTTGCGTTTGTCTGCCGCTGATATCGTTCAACGCGATTCCATGGAACCAATGTGGGAGGACGCCATGGCCGATGCTCTTGCCATCGTTGTGGACGACCTCCACGAATTTGCTTCGCATGACCTCTGGGCGCATCATTTGGGTGTCATGGTTGACCAAGCGCTGAACCTGGGGGTGCAGGTGATTCTCGGGGGACGCATCAGCGTTGACGACATGGCTCCTACTCGGCTGAAAGACGTGTTGCGTTCATCGACGGTTGTTCAACTTCGCAAACCGTCGGTTCCGACGTTACTCGCTTACGCAAGATGGCGTGCATCAGCCAACAATCTTCTCCTCCATGACCTTCACTTGTCCCGTCTAGTACGTCACAACGGAGCGACATGGGGGTCGGTTGACGCCCGTCTTGAACAGGTCACGTTGGCTCTCAACAAAGGCGAGGTGTTGATGGAAGACGACGATGTCTTGACCCTCATTGAACAGGGCACACTTGGTCGACCATCTCCCCAGCCTGCAGCGCCTTCAGAAGCAGCCTCCGTCGTGGCCCATCGCTTGGTCAATCAAGCGGTGGATCATGTCTTTTCTGACATTGACCCTGGTGGTATAGAAGTTCTGTCGTCATCGGTTGATATGGGCGTTGATGACTACGCACCTCCGGAGTGGTCAGCATCCGACTTTGTTCAACGTGGAAATGAAGAAGTGAACGACCGGGTGCAACGCACGATGGAACGGATCACACCTTCCATGCCTTCGGTGCTCGATGTCAACGAACGAGACAGGTTTCTCCTCAACCGCCATGAACACCTCAGGACGGACGACATCGACCGTGCCGTTGACATGCTCGTCGCACTCGAAGACTCCATCGATGCAAGCATGGGGGCATCCGACGCAGGCGTGGTTGAATCCAACAGCGAACTTCACGCGTTGGAGAATGCGATGGTGGAACTGGCACACCGTGCCGCGGAAGCTGACATTGAGGAATTGATCACGATTGCCGATGAACTCCGGGTGATCGAAGAACGCTTGGTTGTCCTCGACCCGGATCGTGCACCTCTGCCCGCGTTTGCGGAGGATATTGATGCCGCACCGACCACAGAACCTCCGGCCAAGCGACGCCGTTTTGGTCGACGGCAAAAGAAACAACAACCCGTACGAGAGGACCCTCTTGATTCGTACACTCCTGACGGCGAATGGAACATCCAAGCCGATGGCATCGAAGCCGATGCCCTCCTTGAGGACGATGAACCATCGTTGAATGTTGTTCGTTTGGCCCGGATTCATCCCGTGTCGTCTGGGATAGGTGAAGAGGAATGAAGGGTCCTTGGTGGAAAGGGGGCGTCCGTTTTTCCTGCCAATCGCAGTGCGGGCGTTGTTGCGATGAACCCGGAGGCATCGTGTACCTCTCACCCGACGATGCCCGCCGCATCGCTGACCACGAGGGTCTTGAGGTGCCAGAATGGTTGAACAGGGACGCAAGAACCACCTACGATGGCCGTTATGTGTTGAAAAGCAGAGAAAGCGACGGGGTGTGCATCCATTTGGATGAGAACAAGCAATGCGACATCTACTCTGTTCGCCCTCAACAATGCAAAGCGTTCCCTTGGTGGGGGGAAAACCTCGCCGACAAACGGTCTTGGAGCCAAACCAAAGAGCGATGTCCTGGGATTGATGCTGAGGATGCGCTGCTCATCGACGGTGCAACGATTCGTCTTCACGTGTTCTCTGACCGGACCTCTTCCAAGGGTTTTCGTTCGTGGCCTCCTTCAACCGGCTTTTGGAATCGCTGAACTGCGGCGGTGTTGCCGGGCACACCTAAACGGGCCACGAACCCCCGGTCGTAGCCGGATTTATACCTCAATCCTCGTTGGCCCACGCTGAGGGACGTACATGACCGACGATAATGCACTCTTCACCGTAACCGGTGACCATCTCAACACTGGACTGCGCGGCGTTCCCGTCGGCACCTGCCGAACATCGTTCGTGACTCCTGACGAAGGCGTCCACTACTGCGGTTACCCCATCGCTGAACTGGCCAACCTTCAGCCAGAAGACGTGATTTACCTGCTGTTCAACAAAGAATTGCCGACGCCAGAACAAGCCTTGGCCTTCCGTGCAGATTTGCAAAAGAGAGCTGTGGTTCCTTCCGGCCTGGATGAGGTTTTCACTTCATTGCCAAAGGACGGTCATCCTATGGACTGGCTGAGCGTTGGAATTCACGCCTTGGGCATGATGGACACCACCGGAGATTGGAAAGAAGACGCTTTGAACCTCATCGCAAGAATGCCCCGCATGATGGGCCTTCTCTTTCGACACCGTGAAGGTCGTGGCGACAACATCCCCGAAGATGACCCTTCGTTGAGCATGGTTCAACGTTTTGTCACCACCCTCGAGATGGAAGGTGTTGACGATGCGCTCATGGAACAAATTCTCTCGACTTACTTGGTTCTCCACATGGACCACGGCGGTGGCAACCTTTCGACCTTCACCGGAAAGGCCATTGCCTCTGGTCATGCAACGGTCTATGCCTCGCTCGCCGGTTCAATGAACGCCCTTTCAGGTCCACTCCACGGCCGTGCCAATCAATCGTGCTTGGAATTCGTGTTGCGAGTCGGCACCAGCGACCCGGAACAAGTTGAAGCGTTTGTCCGCAATGAATTGGAAGCAAAGCGACCGGTGTTCGGATTCGGTCACGCCGTCCTTCGTTCCGAGGACCCCCGCGCCACGGTTCAATTCGCTTTGGGCGAGCGTCTCTGTCCCGATGATGAAAACTTCAAGATCATCCGAA
>QXXW01000129.1:0-15467 GCA_009887255.1 Candidatus Poseidoniales archaeon
TGGTGTACACCCAAGCTGCAGCCAGCAGTCCCGATTGTTCGGGCCACGCTGAGCGCAATTCACCGGACCGTTTCAGCGTGGAGTTGTGGCACGAGGACGTCAACGTCGTGACCCATGCCAAAAACGAAACCTTGGCCGATGACTTGGAGCATCTTTGGTTTGAGTCGTGGGACAATGCGACCATTGAGGTGCCGAACGAACCCATTGAACTCGCGGCTTGGATCATGGAGAACAGCGCATCCAGCCCTTGGGTCATCGTTGTTCACGGGATTCGCTCGTGCAAGGCCAATCACGAAGTCCTTATTCCAGCGGCATGGCTTCATCAAGCCGGGTACAACGTGATTCTCTTTGACATGCGGGACCATGGTGAAAGCACGGTTGAAGACGGTTTGGTGTCTGCCGGTCAACGGGAACATCGCGATGTACTGGCTGTTTGGCAGTGGTTGCAAGACACCAAGGGTGCTCAACCAGAACACATCGGTGCGGTAGGCATCTCGATGGGTGCGGGCGCTGTGTCCATCGCTTTCGAGCAAGAACCGTTGCTCCAATCCGTGTTCCTTGAGTCGCCGTATTCTTCCATGGGCAACATCATCGAAGAGGAATTGGTGTTTGCCGGTTTCCCAGTTTTTCTCAAGGACGCCGCTCTCTTCGCTGGCAAAGTTTCCTCGGGTGACAATTTGGTGAAGTACGAACCGATCGAGGCGATGGATGTTGTGGGGGAACGCTCCGTGTTTGTGACCCACTCTCTCGAGGACATCCGCATCAACACCTACCACGGGGAGTTGATGTGCGAGACCGCCCGAGCAAGCGTTGACGTCAACGGAACGGTGGACTGCTGGTTTGCCTCATCAGCGGTTTCTCACAGCGACGGCGACAAGGAAGGCGTGCTGTCCCACATCACGTTGATGTTGACGCAACCCGACGCTTATCGGGACCGACTTGTCAATTTCTTCGGAACCAGCATTGGCTCCCCGGATGCGGTGGTTTGAAACCCACCATGCTCACGAACAAGCAGGGACGACCATGACGACGCCAATCAACACCCGTTTGCTTGGTTCGGGAGGCAAAGGTCTCCGCATCCATGACCTGGTCAAAGCTCCAGCGAACACACCGTGGGCCGTTGCCAAACAACAATCCTGGGACGCCAGCGAACCCGCCACAGTCTACACAACGCCCGAGGTTCGTTGGGACGGTGAGCCGTGTTCGGCAGTGACGGTCATCCTTCGAACCAAGGGGTGCCACTGGTGGTGGTCATCGGGTTGCACCTTTTGCGGATACTTCAACGACACTCGAGACGATGTATCCAACGATGATTTGCACGCTCAATGGGCCCATGCCTTGGAAAAGTTTGACGATTTTGCAGACCATGACATGGTCAAGGTGTACACCTCCGGCAGTCTTCTTGAGGACCGAGAAATCCCAGTGGCGTTCCAAGAGACCGTTCTTGCAGATTGTGCACGCCTGGGCAAGGAACTGGTCGTTGAGAGTCGCTGCGAGCAACTGACCGAAGAGAAACTCGCATGGGCTACTTCAGTGAATCCCCACTTCACCGTTGCCATTGGCCTTGAGGCCTACGACGACGAAGTGTTGAGGTTCCACGTGAACAAAGGGTTCACCACCTCATCTTGGGAGCGCGCTGTGGACCAACTGCAAGCCTTCAACCTCCGGGTTAAGACGTACTTGATGTTCAAACCCCCGTTCATGTCAGAGGCGGACGCACTGGATCACAGCATCAACTGGATTGACGCCGTGGCCGACCGTTCTGACGAGATTTCTGTCAACCCGATGAACATCCAACGCGGCACCGTCATTGACCGGTTGCACCGTCACAACGAATACCGTCCGCCGTGGTTGTGGTCGTTGGTGTCCATGATCAAACAAAGTCACGCATTGACTCATGCCGAACCAACCCGTCCACGCACCCGCCTTATCGTCCACCCAACGGCCGGTGGAAAAATCCGTGGCTCCCACAATTGTGGCTCCTGCGACAGTGAAGTTGTGGCGGCCATCGAACGCTACGCCGTATCTGCCGATTTGATGGAGTTTGAGGGGTTGGACTGCGACTGCCGTTCGGTATGGGAAGCCGAACTTCGCAACGATCGGGCCCTCCCGGTGCCGCTCGGGGTGTCCAAACCACGACGAGGCCAAGCAATTGATATCTTACGCTCGCCATAATGCGCATTCAGTCAGCGTATTCTCTCCATTCATGTGGTGAATCTTTATCATCGCTCCACCGGTGGCGAGGGTTGTCCCTATGGGGCAAGTTCTGGTGTTGGCATGTCAAAATCTTCTGCTCTTCCTGATACCATGGTCGGAACCGGTGAACCATCGGCAAGCCGCGTGGTTATGTCGCTGATGTTCATTGGTATTCTCGGTCTCTACTCACTCTTTTCCAACGTGTTTGGTTGGGACAACCTCCCCGTGTTGGGCGAACTGGTGCCCCTTGTCCAAAACCTCGGTTCAGGTGGCATCTGGTACTACCTCATCGGCTTCTTGGTTGGAATCGGCGCCATTGTGGCCACCATCGTGGGCGAGGTGCTCGCAGAATAAGGAGGTGGAATGATGGAAACGATTCTCATTCTTGCCGCCTTTTTCATTGGCGCCGTTTACTTGATGTCCCGTTCGGTGGAAACCGGACTTGGCTCGGTTGGGGGGGCACTCCGCCAAATCGGCCTTTTCATCCTTCAAAAGAACCCTCCGGGCCTGGTTGACATCTTTGACGACCGCGACGGCAGCGGGTCACGGACATGGATGAACTTCGGTATGCTCTGGTTGGTTTTGGCCGGTTTGTTGGGCTTCCTTGACGGATGGCACAACTACGATCCAACCGCTTTGGATTCCCTCGCCAGCGTTGGCTGGTCGTATGACGACGGTTCAGCGCTTCGAGAAGCCACCACCAACGTCCTTCAATTCGCCCTTCTGTTTGGGCTTGTGGGAGCCTCCCTTGTCGCCGTTTCCCGAAACGGCAACGGCCGCTTGGCCAGTGAGGCCAACGCATCGCTGATCGCCGTTCTGTTGTCCGCCGTTTTGGTCGCTCAATACGTGTTGCCCTTCATCCTCGGGTTCGCCGACGTCGACACGTCTGTTGCTCCATTCAGCATCGTTTTGTTCAGTTTGGAATCCATGGTCCTCGGGCTGCTGTTTGTTCCTGTGCTGATCAACATCCTGCTCACGGTATCGACACGAGAAAACGAAGACCTCTCCACGTCCTCGTGGTTCCTCATCATGGGCGTTTTCGTCCACATCATGGCCATGCTAACCGTGTTCTTTGGCGACCTCGCTGGAAGCGAACAGGTTGAATGGTTTGGCAGGCGAGTCGGCTCGGGCTGGGTTCCGCTCGCTCTGATGTTCGCTGTCGGATACCACGTGGTCCCCATGGCAGCACAAGTCCCTATTTGGTCGGGAACCCTTCGTTCAGCGAGCATGTTCTTCCTCTTCATGACCGTTCCTGCTTTGTCCCTCACCGGCATCGAGGCAACAGGGTTCATGACCAATCTCGTGGCCATCATGGTCACGTTGGGTCTCCTGCCTATTTTGGCCGCTTCTGTCAACATCGTGATGACCGCGATCAAGGGATTGGCTTCCGTGGCTGAAAACCCAGGGGCCATCGCTGGAATGTTTGCGTTCCTCTTGCTGCCATTCTACGCCGTTGGAACCTACTTCACTGGCATGGATGCCTTTGTTGGTGCTGGTGAACTCGGGGCCATGGCGCACACCGTGAACACGGGACTTCTCTTCACGGTTGGTGGACTGTTGGTCCTGTCCGGCGTGTTTTCCAATTACCCCCTCGCTGTTGGTAAGCCTCTTTCTTCGGGCAACGGCACCTTGGCCGCATGGTTCGTGGCCATTGGCGGCGTCAGTTCAACCATCGTTTATCTCATGGGGAACTTCACCAAGAACGCCGTGGAACAAAGTGGTGCTGAAGACATTGTTGCGGCCGACGGCGGCTTCTACCTCACTGGAGCAGCTCTGTTTTACCTCCTTGGTATTGGCGCCATCATGGCCAGCATGGCCGTTATTCGAACCGGAATTTCCCCAGCAAAGAAAACCATGGACATCTCTGTGGCCCAGGCCGTTTCCACCTACACCCTAACCGCTGGCTCTGCGACCACCATTCGAAATTTGATCGGTCGTGGCGTTGGCGTTGACACCGAATTGGTCATCAGCGAAACAACCACCAAGAAAGGCGGTTCAACCGTGATTGCGGTTGATGCATCCCTTCACAACGACGAAGTGAAAGAATTCCCATCCAAAGCCTCCGACGCCCTGGTTGAATTTGTTCAATACCTCGTGAACACCGGTCAATCCGTCATGGATGTGTTCATGGCCATGGACATGGATGGATCAGGCCGTGTAGACAGCCAAGAATTCCTGACGGCTTTGGTCAAAACCGACATCAAAGAATTGACCACCATGGACGCTGAAGCGTTGGTGGCCTCAATGGACCTTGATGGAGACGGAGAACTTAACCTTCCAGAACTCGATATCGCCATCGCTCAAATCAAGCGCGACCACAACCTCACAGCACAAGAGGAAGAGTGAGCACCCACGGATGTGGTGTCGGTGCGAATCGGTTTGGTCGGCAAACCCAACGTGGGCAAGTCAACGTTCTTCTCGGCATCAACACTCGCCCAAGTGGACATCGCCAACTATCCGTTTTGCACGATTGACCCCAATGTGGGCGTGGCGTTCGTCGAAGCCCGTCAACCATGTCCATGCAAAGATTTGCGCCAACGGTTGGAAGCGGAGGGGCGCATGGAACCCGTGTCTACCGACGACCCTCGCCAAGGTAGCCTCTGCGAACCGAGAACCGGTTCCTGTATTGGGCATCGCCGTCGGGTGCCGGTGGCGATGGTCGATGTCGCCGGGTTGGTGCCTGGTGCAAGTGAAGGGAAAGGTCGCGGAAATGCATTTTTAGCCGACCTGGCAAATTGCGATGTTCTCATTCAAGTGGTCGATGCTGCTGGGACGACCGACCTTGAAGGACAGTTCCAAGGGACTGGAGCCTCGCTGAGTGAAGCACAATCGGGCTTGAAAGCTGAAATTGAATTCCTTCAACATGAACTGGACGCTTGGATTGGCCACCTCTTGACCGATGGATGGAGCCGAGGGGTGCGCCGTGTTCAAGCCGAAGGAGAACGAGGGCTCCTGTCGTACATTCACGAGAAACTGAGTGGTTTAGGCGCCAATCCGCATCTGGTGGCGTCCGGCTATCAGTCGTTCAAGAACACGGTTGAACCTGGTCCACAACCTTGGGAATGGGATGCATCGATCCTCCACCGTTTGGGGGCTTGTATGCGAGCTGTTCTGTTCCCTGTAGCGTATGCTGCAAACAAATGGGACATTGCTCCGGAAGGCTCAATCCCGACCTCCGGCAACACGCCGCTTCACCCGTGCATGGCGGACGTTGAACTGGCGCTCAAGCGTGCAGATTTAGCGGGGCTCATTCGATACGAGCCCGGTTCTCCCATGTTTGACGTACCCAATGGCGAACAGTTGACTGAGGCTCAGGCCAAGGCGCTTCGCCACATGGCAGAACGAATGGAATCGCTGAAGGGTACGGGATTGGCTCCCTTGATGGATCACGTCCTCTTTTCAATGTTGGATCGCATGGTGGTTTACCCCGTACAAGATGAGTCGCGTTGGGTTGACGGAGACGGCCGTGTGCTCCCGGATGCATTTGTTGTTCCTCAACAAACACAAGCCAAACCTCTTGCTTATCTTGTTCACAGTGATTTGGGGGACGGTTTCATTCGAGGCGTTGACGGCCGCACCAAGCGTGTGGTCGGGGCTGAGCACGAACTCAACGACGGCGATGTCCTGAAGATTCACGCCAAGGCGTGAGGGATGTTCAGTGGCCTTTTGGTCGGTCGTAGGCCGGGGATAGACGGGCCATCTGACCTGAAAATCTTCCGCCTCGATAAAAGAACAAAATGGGCGCCAACAGGGTAAGCAAAATCAGAAGGCCGAGGAAAAACAAGCCCCACGGCTCTACATCAGAGAGGAGCATCCCCCACAAAACCCACAAGAAGGGAATGTAAAGGAAAACGCTGTATCGTCGTGCAACGGCGGAAAAGCGTGCACTGGCCGTGCTCTTGTTGAACAAAACGGGGACATCGCTCTCAGCAACCAAACCTTGCTCAACTCCGCAGCGAACACAGACCTGTGTCTTGGGTCCATTGCCGTGAATAAAGAACTCGCGAGGGTAGGTCGATCCACAGTGTCGGCAGGCTGGCATGGTCCTTCCTCAACCCACCCACCAAGAAGTGATTCTTCAACCATCCGATGGAAGGGATAGAAATCGCTCAATGAGTTGAACACCTTGGGGCGAGCCAACCGATTCGGGGTGAAATTGGAGCCCGTGGACCGCAGCCTGTTGATGCCGTATGCCCATGACGGCCTCTGTACCCAGTTCCGTTGCGTTCACCAACATGCTGTGTGCGCGGCTGGTCATCTCGACGGCCAAGGAATTGTAGCGGGTTTGTTCCAAGGCCGTACCGCTTTTTGAAAACAACCCGGTTCCATCGTGGTTGATTTGAACCGGCACGCCGTGTACGGGCCCGTTGGGCGAGTGCACCAGTCGCATGCCGCTGGCAACCCCCAACGCTTGATGGCCCAGGCACACACCCAAAACGGGGCAGAGCAGTTGTCCAGCAACGGCGTGATGGGCCATCGCCATGGTCAAGTCAGCATCTTCCGGCGCTCCTGGACCCGGTCCCAAGACGATGTGCGAAGGTTGCAGCCGATCGAGGAGGTCGAACAAAATCACTGGGTCGTGGAGCTCCCTCATCGCGGGTGAACGCCCATGAACAACCACAACATCTCTTCCGGTTCCAGCAATTGCATGGACGATGTTGCGGCTGAACGAATCAAGATTGTCAACGAACAACACGCCCCCCTCCAGTTTTTCAAGAAGGGCCTCTGGTAGGGACACAACACTTCCCGGGTGTTCAGAAGAAGGTCCCGATTGCCGCTGCGACCGTTGAACAGGATGGACACTGAGGGACCTGTTTGGCAAATCGGTTTCGCTGGGGTTTGACCATCCAGCAGCGGTGAGCAAAGCGTTGGCTTTCCACTGGCTTTCCTCAACTTCGGATTTCGGTACAGAGCCAATTGTTATGCCGCCACCAGCGCCAACGGTACCGGTCCATTGACGGCCAGATCGTCTTGCTTCAAGTGTGCGGATGAGGATGTTCCATGTGCTCTGGCCGGTGTGCACGTCCACCCAGCCCAAGGAACCCGTCCAAAACGATCGGGGTTGTTGTTCCAGTTCATCAACAGCGGCACAGACCATGGTTCGTGGACAACCGGTGATGGAGCCACCGGGAAAGACGGCTTGAAGGGCGTCCAAACCGTCACGGCCTTCGTGAAATTGACCTTCAACATGGCTGACAAGGTGTTGGACGTTGGCGTAAGCTTCCACATCAAAACGGCTGACACGGACCGAACCAACAGCACAGACGGTCCCTATGTCGTGACGCATGAGGTCAACCAACATTCTGTGCTCGGCTCGCTCCTTGTCGTCGTTGAGCATGTGTTCTCGCAACCGTTGTGCTTCCTCCTCATCGTCCCCTTGCGGGACAGTGCCCTTGATGGGTGCGGTTCGAACCGTGATCTCGTCGTTTTCGAGCAGGCATTCTGGGGATGAACTGGCGATGGCAAAACCGAGGTCCGTTGCTTCAAGGTAGGCTGAGTACGGTGCCGGATTGCTGACGAGTAACCTCTGAAAGACAGCGTACGGATGATCGATGGGGCCCGACCAATGCTTTCCGATGTTGGCCTGGTAGAATTGTCCGTTGCGAATGCTTTCTCTCACGATGTTGATCAGGTCAACATGGCGCTCAGGGGAGAGTGAAACATGAGGTTCAGCGACGTTGACAACGACCGGTACATCGGGAGCCGCTCCAATGGTCTCGACATGTTTCAAAGCTTCATGCCCCCATTTGGAGGAGGAGAGGACGTGGTATTGGTCGGTCGCTCTGTCGATGAGCACACCGTTTTCAATCCGCCACAGCACGGTGAGTATCTCGTTCTCTTCAGGAGGGTGTTGGAGGCGAAGAGGCTGCGTCCATTGGACCATGTCGTAGGCAACTGCACCGCACCAGAAGGGACGTTGAGGTGCTGAAAGAGGACCTTGATGGTCAAACATGTGGTTGGGAGTGATGTCCGCCAGTTTCCTGAGCAGGTCACCAATGTCGTCGGCCATGACGGTTGTTTGGTGGTACCAAGAGCCGTGTTTCCATTCCTCAACCTGCGCCCGCAATTGAGGGGTTTCTTCCTCCAAAACGAGTTCACCCTTTGATGGAGCATGAGGCGTTGCCGCAGGCAGAACGCTTTGGCTGGGCTGTCGAACGATCACGCGAGCCTTTGCTGGCGCTGCAATCAACGACCACTTCGCCTGAGGGGTTGCAGGCCCACCCGACACAAGAATGGCCCGGTCAGGGGCCCCGTGTTTGATGGCCGATTCCCCAATCAAGCCCGCTTGCAGGAGGGCATGGTCAATGGCCATGATGCGCTCATTCATCTCTCGGCCCCAACGGTGTCCATGTGGCCGGCTGGGAATAATGTTCGCTCAAGCGTTGTTGGAGATGTTCAGAAAAGGCTGTGAAACCGCCCATCGGCTCCCCGTCGATGGCATCGATACGAACCACGCCCAGTCCGGTTCCCACAACGACCAATTCGTTGCAGCGAGCGACCAATCGTTCGTTCAATCGTCCCCGTTGGACGGGATAACCGTCGTTGGGAAGGGTTTGTTCAAACCATGCAGCAACCACGCCGTCAACCCCTCCGTCGTCAAGATGTGGAAGCCAAACCGTACCGTCTTCGTCCAACAGGATGGGTGTACCGCGATCGGCGTCCACGAGGGCATGGTCGTGAACAAACAGAGCCACATCGCACCCCCGGTCTTCTGCTTGTTCTCGCGCTTCAAGGTAGGGTTTCCATTGTCCGTGCTTGGTCCCGTTGACGCTGGGTGTCCAGCGTGGTGCAGGCAACGTGATGGCTTCCATTGGTTCATCGTGAAGGCCTCGTTGACGCTGTGTGAGCGACCAACCGCTTTCAGAACCAAAGGCCAAACGCACCAATCCGTGTGGTAGCATCGCTTCGAGTTGATCGGACTCCAACGGACCCAGCGTCATGCGAAGACGCTGGGCATGCTTCTGAATTCGCTGCCAATGTTGTGGCCAATCTGCAACCTCGTTGTGGGCGTTGGCCAACACGGTGGTGAACACTTCACTGCGGGGGCCTCGAACCATGGGGACGCCTCACAGCAAGTCATCAAGGAAGGAGGTGTCAACCTTCGGTTGTGATGGGGCCTGAGGCTCGTCGACAAGACTGTCGAGCAGGTTCATGTCCACACGGGGTTGGGCGACGGGTTGAGGCGCTTGGTAAGCAGGTTGCCCGTAGTCGGGACTCTCAATTTGTTCTGCAGCGGCGTAAATGTCGCTGGTCTGTTGAGCCGAGACGCCTTGGGGCGGACTCGGAGCGAGCATGGTTTGCGGTGCTTCCCACGACGGGGTCTGGATGCCCCATGTGGCTTCTTGGAGCTCCCAATTCTTGTTTCGCTTCTGGCCTCCGCTTCGGCTTCTGGCCACGAGAACGAGCAACAACAGAACGACGATCACCATGCCAGCCGCCACGAGGTTTGGACCCGTAAGCAACGACTCAAGTTGCAAACCATCCCCGTCCTCGCTGGATTCAGTGCCTGTTTCATCACCGTTGAGCGGCAGAAGAAGCAAGGACTCAACCGTGGTTTTGCTCACGGTTTCATCAAACGCCACAACGGCGAGATGCCATCCCGTGGTGTTGTCAAGTTCTTCATACATTTCCGAAGTGATGAGATAACTGTTGGAGGCTCGAACCTCACCAACCATGGTAGCGATGCCGGTGTCCTCAAACGCTTCATCATGGATGTATACTTGGTAGCCTCTGACACGTGCGTCGGTGGAATGGTTCCATTCGACCAAGATGCTCGTTTCTTCAAACCACGAAACCCCAACGTTGGCAATGTCGGGCAGGTAAACTCCGGGATCGGTGATGCCTTCGTTTGTGGCTTCGGCTGAAACCATCGTTAGCATGTCGGTGAACGAGTTTGAAGAAGAGTCCACAACGACCACAGCGGCCCAGATTTGCTGGCCCGGGACCACTGGGGTATCTCCGGCCACGAGGTCAATCACCACGGGCAAAGCAGGGTTTCGACCGAGGGTTGCCACGGGCGTTAACAACGCCGTCACCTCACCGTTGAAGTCGTAGGTGGCCGCATACACTTCGTACGCAGCAACGTCGCCGGCCTCGGAAAGATCAAAGTCGAGCAACAATGCTTGACCGTTGTCGTTGGGGCGATCAACCAAACGCACCTCAGTCAACCGTTCCGGAGCTGTGTTGTCGTTGAGGTTGTCCACGGGTGTGACGGTGGCTTGCGTAAGATCCGTCAGGTGGACGTTGCCCCGCAGGTCGTGAACGGTTACGGCGATGTAAAGCTCAAATCCTGGCTGAATCAATCCGGGTGCCCCGTCTGTCAAACCACCACCGCTGGTGTACAACGCCGTGGACAGCGTCAGTTGGATGGGGTTTGTTTCCTCGTCGATCCATTGCTTGTTGAAGCTGAAGCAACCGCAGGCGTTGGCGTCGGTGCCCGTCAACGCATAAAGCGCTGAGAGGTCGGTAACCGGTTGGTCGGCAACCCATACGGTGTACGAGGCGAAATCGTCAACTTGGCTGGGTTCCCATACCACATCGATAGCGGTTCCATCGTCTTCTGGATGGTCAAACGCCAGCAGGGTGGTGATGCGATTGGGTGTTGAGCCTTGACCAATGACGTTTTGCATTGGTGTTGCGAGGACCAAGGTAACCTCGTCGATGTTGCCGTTCAGCCAAGCGTCGTAAGCCACCACACCAACGGCGTAACTGCGACCGTCGGTCAACGGAATTCCATCAAGTCTGTTCAGAACGATTGATGTTGTCAGGCAATCGTTGATGACCGCCGCCTGGGAGAAGGATTCAACGCTGCTCGGGTCGCTCAACGACAGGCTGGCGTCGTTTTGCATGGCTTCGTCCCATGGAGACATGAACACGGTGTAGAAGGCACAATCTTCTGCGTCGCTCGCGTTCCACTCAACGTTGATTCTGCCACCTTCGTCCTCCGGAACATCGAGCGCTCGAGTGCCTTCAATGGGATCAGGGGCTTGGTTGTCGTTGAGTTCCCCGGTTGGAACGACGGGACCGACGACGGTGATGTCCGAGAGGTTTTCTTGTCCCGACTGGTCGACGCATGTCCAACCGATCCAAACCGGCACACCCGGGGTGAGGGCGAGGGTGCTCATGTTGCCCTGATTGGGGAGGTAGGTTGAAGCGGGGGTGAGGCCAAAGGCATCGGTGAACGGCGTTGTGGCCACATAGACGTTGGTGGACGCCAAATCAAGCGCCGTGCACCTTGCCCATTCCAGGCTCAGGTCCCCGTCGTTGTCGTCCCCTTCAGCGGGCAATGCTTGAGCCCAAGCGGGTGGGCGAGGAACTTCGTTTGATGAGGTGGCTGGGCCGACCGAGGGCGAGACGTCGCCCCATCGGCCGTCGTTGTATTCAACCACGACAACCGCGTGGTAGTCCACACCATCCTGTAGAGGGACACCGTTGGCGGTTTGGACCTCGGTTGAGAGGCGACTGTGGAGCGAAACCGCCTTGTCAGGGGTCCGTTGCATCAACATCGCCTCTGTCGGTGCGGTTTCCCAAGGACCTTCGTTCACAAACACGACATAGCGTGCGAAATCTTCGTCGTGCACAAGGGACCACGAAGCCATCAAGGCCCCGCCCCCGTCATCGGGTCGGTCGGTGAGGTCTTGCATCACGACCGGAGTGTCGGTTCGGATGTAGTCGTAGGTGATTCTTGCTTCCATCGATCCGTTGGAAGGCGACAGCAACCGCAGGCTCACGTGACGAGTGTTGTTGTAGAGAGGTGCCACATCAACAGCGCTTTGGAGGTTCATTCCCAGGGCGGGGTCGTTGCTGAGGTCGAGGGTGATGTCGTACAGCAGCTGTTCAGATTGGGTCCAAACAGCCGCCCCATTCACCGGAGAGGTGAAGACGAGTGGGACATTTTGGAACAACACGCCATGTGCACCAGCCGTCCCGAGTTCAGCATTGAGGGCGTACGGGTCCGAGGGGTCAACAAGCGTGATGTTGACACCCGGATGGGTCATGTCGGTGATGTTGAGGCCTCCTCCGTTGCCAAGAGTTCGAACCGTTAGCGGGTGAGCCCGTCGCATGGTGTAGTCTTCAACAGGCGAGTATTGACCGCTGTTTTCCCATCCGAACAAACCCTCCTCGGTGGTAATCCAAAGATGATTTGCACCAAGCGTCCCGTCGAGAATTTCGCCCGGTCGGAAGGTGCCGAGAACAGCGTGGGCTCCACTTCGGGCCTCGAGAAGAATGGCGCTTTGCAGCGAGGTCATGGCGAGCAACTGCTCCCCATCGCTGACCATGCCGGTCACGCTGGGTTGAGTTTGCATAGCGGCGTTTCCATCTTCGAATTCATCGCTTGAACTGTTCCAATGGGTGAGTGGGCCCGAACCCGTCGCCACGTGAACGCCCCACCAGTCGCTGGCAAGGGCGGTGACCGTGTTTGAGGGAAGTTGGTCGAAGCGATGGGTTGAATCCACGGCGTTGCTGCTCAACGAGGCGATGCTTACCCCCGGTCGTTCCGCACCACGGCCGTCGTGAGCCAGGACCAGCATGGGGTTGATGCCACCCGGGTTGAGCACCGTCAAACCCCATGTTGAATCTCCGAGCAATCCATCGTTTGAGTCGATGGTCGTGGCGATGCCGGTTGTTTCATCCCAAGCCACCAAACCGAGCGGTGTGGCCATGTATACCGTGGTGCCCACGGCCAAAATATCCTCCACGATGCTGGTGGGCAATCCGTTGGCGGCTGTGATTGAATCCATCCAATCGGCTTGAGCGTAATCCCATCGGCCGACACCGCCGTCGGTGGCGATGTAGAGAATGCTGCTGGTTTCTGTGAATCCGTTGATCACACTGGAAGGTAGACCGCCAACGAGGCGTCCACTTGTGAACTGCTGACTGCTGACGTCAAAGCGTTGCACGCCCGGCGGGCTTCCACCGTCACCAGAAAGACCGATGATGAGTTCGGTTCCGCTCACCGCCATGGTGTCCATTTTGTTGTGCAATGCGCCGTTCCGCATGCTCACGGCGCCGGTGGTGGTGTCGAGAACCATCAACCCGCTGGGGTTGGTGGTGATGTAGAGGTCGGTCCCGTCAAGATGCATGCTGCCAGCCACCGAGTTGGCCGTAAGCGTCCATCCGTAGTCCCACTCCACGCTTCCGTTGGGCAGGAAGGTTCCTTGCAACAAGCCGGCAGAAGTGCCGAAGTTGCCCGTTTGCCCGCCGCCGGTAAGAACGCCGGTGGCCGCCCAAATGTGCGTGGCGTTTGATGCCATGGCGGTCACTTGACCGCTCACAAGGCCGGGGAGATCAACCACCTTTTGGATGCCGAGAGAGGAGAGGGTCGAGACATGACTGTAGCCAGAAGTTCCACCTGCTTGACCGATCATCCAGCCCGTGTTGGATCCCATCCACTGCAACGATGTGACGGATGAACCCGCCCCGGACACGGCGGCTTGGCCGCTTGATGCCCCGTTCGAGGCGAGCAGAGAATACCCGCCTCCGATGGCGCTTCCTACGGACCCAATACCGTGTCCGACGATCAATTGACCGTTGGCATGGGCCAAACCGTCGTACCATATTCGGTCGGCAGGGAGGTTATGGCTGGATTGGGTCAAACTTGTGAGCCATGTTGAGGTCGTGTAGCTGTATTTTGAGATGGGTTGGTTGTCTTGGTAGTACCCAACGTAGAGGGTTTCTGAAGTGTCGCAAGCCACCGAGGCGGGCTGATTGCCATCGAGGTCAAACCGTTCAAAGGCGGCGTCCATGGTTTGATTCTGGACGTCCAGCCGAGCAATGCCGTCGGGGTACATGGCAATGTTGAGCAAACCACCGCACTCAACCATCGCAATGGGGTAGCCGTTGGGGACATTGGCATCCGAATTGGCTTCGTAGGTCGTCCAGGCCCCTGAACCGTCAAGATGGCTGACAATGCCTTCGGCAAAGCCGCCCCACGATTGCAATCGAGCCCCACCAACGATCAAGTCGCTTCCGTCGGTCCAAAGGTCGAGGAACTGGTCGCCTGCATTGCTGGGCATGTTCACGCCTTCAGACCATGCCGTAGCCCATTGGTTTGAGGTTTCATTGTAGCGTAGGATTTCGTCGTTGGCCGCCATCAGCGTGAGGCCTTCGAATTCAACGATGCCACGGATTGGTAAATCAAAACTGTCCCAAGAGCCGGTAAGCGTGCCGTTTGGAGCGTAGAGGTCAAGCCGGAGTTCGCCCCAAGCCACCCACGTGTTGCCGTTGCTGCTGGTGTAGGCCGTGACCCTGTCAATGGAGCCGGTGGGCAAAAGAGCAGAATCAAACGCATTGGATGAGGTGTTCCACACCGCAATACCACCCGAGCCGTCAGCGTTCCACCACTGGCCGGATGAAAGTGAAATGAACAGATGGTCGCCGCGGAGGTGCATGCTGTAGACATCGCCGTTGTTTTCGCTGAGTTCAGTCCCGATGTCAAGGGCACCGGGGTTCGTGAAATTAACCACATCCAACCGCCCCACCTCGTCACCGTTTGTGCTTGAATGGTAGTACATGATGCCGTTGTGGATGGTCATTTGGTAGGCGGAGCCTGAAGCATCGTAGAGGTTGCTGCTCGTTTCGATGTCGTAGATTTCAGCGCCCGTCGTGGTGTTGATGAGTTGGAATCCGTCGTTGCCGCCGACCCACAAATGCCCCGGGCGAACGTCCGCTACCAAGCCGGTGATGTCGTCGTTTCCACCGTCCAACTGACCGTTGGCTTCTGAGAACGAGGACAACCATTGGCCAGATGTGAGGTTGTAGCGCAAGACACCCAATCCATCGGTGCCAATGTAGGCAATGTCGTCAATGATTTCCACCACGGCGTTCCCTGTCTGCGAGGCTTCGCCCCAGTTGAAATCGTGCTGGAACGTGGATTTGTCGATCACGCCAACGCCGGTGGTCGTCCCACCAAAGACATAATTTGAGTTCAAACCAACCGAATACGTGGCCCAGTTTGGCATGCCGTCGAAGACGTTTTGGCAATCGTTGATTCCCAGCGTGGCGATGCTGTATTTGCAGACCCCGATGTTGGTGGCGGCGTACAAACTTCCTCCAGAAATGCTTGCATCAACTGCGAAATCAAAGAACTGATTTGGCCGAGTGTCCCAAGAAGATCCCTGGCCGAATGTGGTGAATTGTGAACCGTCCCATTTCCGTGCACCTTGCTGGGTGCCGATGTAAAGGTTGGAGCCGTCCGATTCAAGCGCATAGATCTGGTTGCTTGGCAGTTGGGGGTTTCGCCCATTGCTGGTAAACGGGGCCAGAATTTC
>QXXW01000013.1:0-3536 GCA_009887255.1 Candidatus Poseidoniales archaeon
GGGTTGCGGCTGTTGCTGCAGCAGCAGCCGCTTTTTCGGCCTTAGCGATGATTTCGTCGTCGCGAACTTGAGCGTTCATGGCCTGCTCCATAATGAGTGTGGCCGTGGTGCGCATGGATGCGTCCACGATTGGAGCGCCTTGGTAGATGTATTGAACACCAAGTCCAATCAAGCCTGCAACAGCGCCTGAGGCGATGACCCAGCCGGCGTTGTTGCGTTGAAGATCCGCTCCGTCCACGTTCGTGGCAATGCCGGTTTCAATCAATGAAATTCCTTGCAACCCATGCACCCATGTGTTTGAAATGACTTCAAGCACGGCCCAAATTGCGTACAGAACCATCAGCCAAGATGCGGCGTTGAGCCAAGCTCGGTTCCCCAGCACGAAGGCGGCGATCCCTGATGCTTCTGGCGCATGGTTCGGTGAATGGGGGGTGGGTGGTTCTTCGGTAGGCTCGGGTGTTGCTTCCGGCTCTTGTGTTGAAGTGGACTCGTTTGAGTGCTCAACTGAGGGCGTCGAATCGGTGGATTCCGCCGGCGTTGATTCTTCAGGTGTCGCTGGCGCTTTGTTCAACCATTCGCCGTCATCGGCCACGGTTTCTTTCGCCCCAACATTGCTGATTTCCGCTTCTGATTCAGCCAACTCATCATCCCCCATGAGCACAACCTCTTATCTGATGGCCAACACATTATCATTTAAAGATACTCCAGCAAAACAGGCCCGGCCGGCCTGTTCAATGCACCTTGGAGGCTTTCATCGGTTGCGACGGTTTTTGCCCTTCCGCTTGTTGTTGCCTTTGTTTTGACCTCTGCGGTCGTCGTCCCAAAATCGATTCGGGCGCTCCATGCCCTCGGGCATGTTGTCAAAGGAATCGATGCTGAGGCGTAGCCCACCCAATTCGTTTTGCAACTGTCGTACGTTTTCGCCTCCACGACCAACCAATGTAGCGATCATGTTCGAAGGTGCGTAAACGGTGGCTGAGGAACTTCCAGAGAACACCACTTCACAATCCACCCCAACCCACTGTCGAATGACCCCTAGCATGTGTTGTTTGGCCAACGCTTGGACAGGGTTGGCCTGAGCTTCTCGGCCTTCGATGGGTACCACGGCAATTTCCGAGCCAAAGGCAAACATTTCATGCGTCAATTTGCCGCTCGGGAACTCAACCACTTCAATAACCGGCCGTGCCAGTTCCTCCTGCATGCCTGTTGGGGGTTTGACCGTCATACGCAGTTCCAAAACCTGCTGAATCGCACCGGACTCAACATGGAGAATGGTGTCCAGAACTTGGCTGACGAGCCCCAATTCAACCTTTCCAATGAGACGTTGAATGGCTTCAAGCGCTGAGTTGGCGTGCGTCACGCCCAAAAGGCCCACGCCAGCCAGACGCACGTCGGCAAATATTTCGAAGTCGCGGGCTCTTCGAACTTCATCAAAAATTACGAAATCGGGTCGGACCAAGAAAATGATTTCCGCCGTCTTTTCCAAATCCCCTTCGAGTGGAGCGTATTGGGTGATTCGGCTGTCCAACTGCAAATCCCTGGGCGCTTCCATCGTCTTCACAAGCGCTCCAACCTCGGTGTCGAGGTACTCTGCGATGGCTTGAGCCAAGGTGGTTTTGCCAGACCCCGGTCTTCCGCAAATGAACACGCCTCTGTGGTGGTTTCGAAGCCGTTCAACCAGCCGTTCGTCAAGGTCGTAATCGCCAAGGCTCAATTTCGTGACCGGTCGAACAACAGTGATCTCTCGGGCATCCGAAAAGGGGGGCCATGCTGATGTGATGCGCAAATCACCTAACTGGATAACTCGGCAACCGTGCCGATCGATTTCAAGGAAACAATCGCTGCGATGGCGGTTGTTTTCGGCGAGATCAACCAGTCGCTCCTCAAGCGCTTCAAGCGCTAACGTGTCCCACGGGTCGGGTGATTCTTCAACTTCAACGAGGCGAAGTTGGCCGATGTGGCCGCGTTTGACCCGCGGAGGGCAATCGGCCTTGAGAAACACCGTCTGCACGTCGTCCATCAGCAAGGATTCCAGCGTTTCTGGAATTTCAGGGTGGTCACCATGTGTCGCCATACACGCATTGGCTGATGAGCGCAGCCCTTGACCCTTCGCACCGAGTGAAGCGTAGAAGACGGTCCAGTTTCAAACGCCGTTCGGTTGCATCATGTATCCCGTGACCCAGAACGAGCCAATGAACGACAAGGAGAGGATGTAGGCTCCAACAGCGGGGAAGGCCCAAACCGCAATGGAAACTTGAGCGAACGCCACAATGCTGACCACGACAGCAAGGCTTTCCCACGGGCCGCTACCGGTGAGGCGGAGAGCACTGAAGGTCTCGCTTCGCTCGGAGAGCCCCCAAATCATTGCGGAAAGAGCGCACAATGCGATGAGGGTCAATACAGCGTCCATCATGCTGCTTTGAAGAATGAAAACGCCAACCGAAGCGACCAGGCTGGCACCGAACATGCGTTGCACAGTCGTGAAATCAAGGCCCATGGCCACCCCAAGCGGAGGGTCTTCTTCAATTCTCGCAAAGAGAACCGTCGGATGGGCTGCGGTTTGCCTCCCCGAAGCGATGGAGCCATGTCGCATGGTCCAGCAACACCTCATGGCTCGGGTACACCCGGGGTTCTCCGCTGCGTACCCATTCGAAAAACGCCCGTTGTTCTTCCTCAAGCGCCGCAGAGACGGTGTAGACGTGATGTGTTGTTGAGCCCTTTCGCACGCTCAGTGCCCCTGTGCCAAAATCCAATTCGGCTCTCCCAAGCGTGCCTTCAACGACGATCTGACGCTGTTCCTTCTCTGACGACCACGCTACGGAAACAACACCGGATTGATGTTGATTTGTTTTGAAACAAAGGTTGGCCTTATCCGTTTCAACCTTACTTTGGTGGACGTTCATGGTCATGAGCGGCGTTTCGAACAACCAAGCCATCAAATCCAACCCGTGGACGGCCAAGGTGGTCAACGGTTCAGCGCCTTCCGGACGATGCCGGGGTGTTGTTCGGGTGTAGGAAAAGGAGTGAAGATCTCCCAGAACGCCTTCCTTCACCATCGCATGAACGCGCCGAACCGCTTCATGGTGGCGCAACAGGAAACCAACCATCACCGTCGCGCCTTCTGGTAGGCTAGCCAGCGCACTACGGACCTCGTTCACGCCGTTACCCAGTGGCTTTTCCACAAGCACAGGGAGCTGACGGTTCAAGGCAAGACCCATCAACACAACATGCGATGAAGGGGGCGTCACGACGAGTACGGCGTCCAACTCCTCTTCGGCCAACATTGTCTCGGTCGATGAATAAATGGCATCAGCATCAATGTCCACGAGTTGCGTTGTGTCAACATCGCAAACCACGATTCGAGCAACCTCTCCTGTGGTTTTGAACTTCTTCAACGTGCTCAAATGGCGCTTACCCCATCGACCGCATCCAATCAACCCAATGACAAGCGACATTGCGGCCACCTTAGACCTGGTGGGTTGGACAGCCGTTGTCGTCGTGGTCCATCAATAGCAATGCCGTACGCATTTCGTTCA
>QXXW01000130.1:0-3663 GCA_009887255.1 Candidatus Poseidoniales archaeon
CCTCCGTTCTTCGATGGCGTTGGTGGATCAACACATCACCCTCTTCCCCACAACCATTCTCGAAAACATTCGCTATGGGCGCTTGGATGCTACGGACGAAGAGGTCAAATCGGCATCCACCATCGCTGAGGCCACGGCATTCGTCGAGGCCTTGCCCAACGGATGGGCCACCCTTGTCGGGGAAGGCGGCCACCGCCTTTCTGGGGGTCAGCGGCAGCGACTTGCCATCGCTCGTGCAGTGCTGAAGGATGCCCCGTTGTTGCTGCTTGATGAGGCCACATCGGCCGTGGACAACGAAACAGAAGCCGCACTCCAGCGCTCAATACACACCATTTCAAGACACAGGACGACCGTTATCATCGCACACCGCCTCTCTACCGTTCGCCACGCCGATCGGATTTTGGTCTTTGACAACGGCCGGGTTGTTGAGGACGGAGCACACGAAACGCTGCTTGAATTGAACGGAATCTACGCTCGGCTATGGGCGGTTCAAACGGGAACACTGCTGACCGATGGCTGAACCAAGTCGTTCAATAATGTGCATTGGGAAGGTCCACTTCCCTCCCAGTTCGCGCATTTTAGGTGTGTAGAAATACACCTCTTTATATACTGGACTGTAATAAAATCGCCCGAGAACCATGCAAAATAAGATGTTTTCAAAGACAACGAGCCTGCTGTTAATCGCCACCATGACCCTAGCGTTTGCTGGGACCGTGTCTGCTGTCGATGTGAATGAAATTGGCGCGAATGGCCTCCCGGAGTTCCTCAGTGATGACCTGGGCAACGATACGCTTGAGCTCATTACGTTCTTCCTCTTCTTCGTCGGTTACATCGCCATGGGCGCTGCCTTCGTTTTCTTCATGGCAGAGCGCAACTCCGTTGCCCCACAATACCGCACAACCATGACCATCTCGGCCCTGATCGTCGGTATTGCTGCCTTCCACTACTACTACATGCGCGGTGTCTACGCCGACTACGGTTCTGTGTCAGTTGAGTACCGATACATGGATTGGATCATCACGGTCCCCTTGATGGCCCTCAAATTCCCGTCCCTCGTGGGCAAGGAAGCCATCACCGACGCAAAGTTTCTCGGTATGGGCTTCACGGGCGTCTGTTTCACGGGCGCACTCGTCATGATTGGATTCGGCTACCTCGGTGAGTCCGGCGCTCTGGGCGCTGGTGCTGGCGGATGGGCTGGACTCATCCTCGGCGGTGTTGGCTGGGCCATGATCATCGTGGCCACCGGAACCCCTTGGTCCTCTGGAAAAGGCGTCGACAACTCCAAAATAGCCCCTGAACTCATGTGGAGCGCTAACGCTCTGCGCTGGTTCATTGTGGTCGGCTGGATCATTTACCCTCTCGGCTACCTCTTCAGCCCAGGTGCAGACCTCGGCCTCGGTGATGGTAACCAAGAGCTCTTGGCCGTGTTCTACAACATTGCAGACATCATCAACAAGATCGGCTTCGGTGTTGTGGCATGGATGGGCGCCAAAGCGGCCACCGCTGCCCTCGCCTCTGCTGAGTGAATCAGAAGGTTCTCACCCCCTTCGAGGCGGAGTGGCCCAACGGCCGCTCCGTCTCCTCGGGATTCCTATCTGATGTCATCCGCCCCACGACTGCGGGAACGCTGTTGACGTGCAACCACACTCTCTATCCTGCGCATGAGGTGCTCAAGTGTCATCGATGGAGCACGCTTGAACCACCACCATGCCAGCATGCCCCAAGTGAAGGTGTATGTGAAAGCGGCTGCGATCGCCACGGTCAAACTCCAGTTCAGCTTGCTGTCCCACTCGTGAATGTACGCTAATGGGAGAAAGTGACCGACGTACACCGTTAACGACATTCTTCCTACAGGAGCCAACTTGTCAAACAGTGCTGGCCATCGAAGGCACCAAGCCCAGATGATCGACACACCAGCCAACGCAGCCAAGAGAAACGGCCCGTTGGCGGGGAAGAACGTCAGATAAGCCTCCCCTGAAGGCAACGCCCACGATGTGGATGACCGCAAAGAAATCAACAGCAACACTGCCGATACGGCCACGCCCGTACCCGCTAGAGCACCGAGCGCCCGAGAATTGACACGTGGATTACCGTGCTGGAGACAGCTCCCCAGTACGGCAAACATGACCCAGGGAAACAACGGGTATGTCCCCGTGAACACCATGTGGGCCATCCAACCCGTCAAGGAGGTCACGGCAATGCGTTGATCCCATTGGGCCGCCCCCATCCAGTCCGGTGAGCCCCAAGCGAGAGCAACCGATGTGCACAAGGCCACCGCCGCCCATGTAAAAGGGCGAGGCGAACGGACCGGGGCCAACCACAGCGGTTGAAGCACCACAAGAATCGCAAACAACGAAAGAACACCGGGGGTAAAAGGGTCGAACAAATGAGGGGCGCTCAGGTTAACCATGAATTGCAATGACAGCAACACGCTGGCTCTCACGAACCGTTGACCTGCGGAGAGCGGTCGAAGCGCTGCTGCCCATCCGAACAACGTAACAAACAAGGGCGCTGCAAGACCACCCAACCCGGAGACAACGTACGCCAGCAAACTGGTCTGAACGGTTCCGTAAGGGTTCCACGTGGCTGCGATGTGAACCATCACCATCAACAAGACCGCAAGACCTCGCAACCCGTCGAAGTGGAGTTGACGGGGCACAACGGTTCAACCTCATCTGTGCGCACGAACGTGTTCGACAGCGTTTCGGAAGATCTGCAAGCCTTCACCCTCCCAGCCTTCCATCGCATCGCCTTGTCCGGCCGGTGCGTGACCGCTGGTGTGATTGGGATGAAGCCATGCAGCATAGACGGCTTCAGGGTGCGGCATCAAACCAAAAATCAACCCGGTCGAATCGCACACACCGGCGATGTTGTGCATGCTGCCGTTGGGGCTGACCGGATAGGGGAGGACTTGTGTGTGATGGGAACCAATTGGGGTCACAGGGTCAACGTATCGTACGGCCACACGATGACTCGATTCGAGGGCGGCCACATCGGCCTCGTGTGGCATAACGAACTTGCCCTCACCATGTCGGACTGGACATTCCATACGGGTGATGCCTTTGGTCCAAATGCACGGGCTCTCCGAGTCAAATTCCAGTGTTACCCATCGGTCTTCGTAGCGTCCACTGTCGTTCAAGGTTAGGCTAGCTCGTTGAACAAAATCGGGCTCATGCGTGTCAGGGCCTGGTAGCAACCCGGTTTTTACCAGGACTTGAAAGCCGTTGCAAATACCGATGATGGGCTTCTTGGCGTCAGCGAAGGCTTTCAATGAATCGCGAAGGGTAAACCGAAGACGGTTGCCGAGCAAACGACCGCTGCCCAAATGGTCTCCGAAAGAAAAACCACCTGGAACAGCCAATATATCGTAGTCCTCAAGACTCGTCTGTTGATTGACCAATTCGTTAACATGGACTCGGTCTGCAGATGCGCCGACCATGTCAAACACGGCCTTGGTTTCGTGATCGCAATTGATGCCGAACCCATAAAGCACAGCCACGCGCACTTCTTCACTCATCCGAAGCACCTCCCATGGCCAACGTTGCCTGCCAAGCAAGCACCATTGAGTCCGTCTCAAGATGGATCAAATCGTCGTGGCCGTCGGTCACGTGAAACACGGCGTCCTCTGTCACGCGACCCAGCACCGTCGTCGGATGGCCCGCC
>QXXW01000131.1:0-11506 GCA_009887255.1 Candidatus Poseidoniales archaeon
GCTCTTGACCGCCCTGTTGTTGTTGAGTTCTGCTCTGCCTTTGCTTGCTCATCCGACCCCCTTGGACGACCCTGCCGTAAACCGAACCTCCGGCCGATCGGGATCTGAAGAAGTCTTCCTTGCAGGTGGCGGAGGTGCGAATGGCAACGAGTTTCCAGCCGCAATTACCGATTCAATTGGTGGATTTGCCGTGATGGGAGATTACAACAGAACCGTGAATTTCGACACCAACTCGCTCACCCCCACTTCACCGTTCACCAACGGCAACGAATTCTTCCTTGCAGAAGTTGACACAACTGGATCTTGGAATTACGCTCTGGGAGCCGACCACTCTGCAGGTGGGGTGTCTTTTGGAGCCGATGTGACTTCCTCATCGGGTTCACCGGTTGTGGTGGGTCAAATGTTTGGCCCCGTTATGTTTGGGTCCACCACTCACCAGGTGGCCGTTCTCGACGGTTTTGTGGCGAAAGCGAACCCCTCAGGGAACGGTTGGGCATGGAGTTCAGTGTTCCAAACCGTGGCCAACCAATCAAATGACAACAGCAACCCCACCGCTGCGACCGTTGACAGCAACGGTGACGTGATTGTGGCTGGAAATTTCAAGGGCGAAACCGATTTTGGAGGAACCACATTCAATGTCAGCACAACCGAAGTCTTCGTGGCGAAGTTGAACGGGACAAACGGCGACCTCCAATGGGTGGTCACCGGTGGAGGCTTGGGGGATGAAATCATCACCGACATCGTTGTCACCAGCAGCGGAATCATCCATGTGTCTGGCGTCACACAGAGCCAAGTGTTCTTCGGCACGAACAGCTACACGCCCGTAGGAACCCAAGATTCGTTTGTTCTCTCTCTCTCGTCTGCAGGAGCGTTCCAATCGATTGAAGGTTACGGGATTGCCAATCAAGTGGTCGTGGTTCGAAACCTCGCCGTCGACACCAGCGGTGTTCTCTACGTTGGTGGAACGTTTTCTGGAACACTGTCGAAGAACACCTGGTCCATCACCGCCAACAAAGGCGGTTCTGACATCTTTGTCATCAAAAACGGGGCCACACCAACCCAACAATGGGCCCAAATAGGGGGCTCCAACACGAACGATGAATTGACCGGACTTGATGTTAATTCAGCAGGCGAACTCGTCTTTTCTGCCTTCATTCAAGGGACGTTTAGTGCGGGCACCAAAGCCATCACGCCAAGCGGTAGTTACGACGGTCTTGTTGGCGGATTGAGTCCTTCGGGAAGTTGGACATGGCTGGACGTCACTCGAAGTCCTGATTTTGTTGTGAACTATGGCTTGGCCATCGACAGCAACGACATTGCAGCCACCGTGGGTGCCTTTGCCAATCAAAACCCGGCCACCATCTCAAAAGGCACGACAACAATCACCGCTGCAGGAGGTTGGGACACCTTTGTGTGGGGCTTTGACCCCGCGATGAAGAAGGACTCGGACACGGATGGTGTGCCAGACGTAACCGACAATTGCCCGACGGTGTCAAACCCGAGCCAGGCCAACACCGACATGGACGAACAAGGCGATGCGTGCGATTCCGACGATGACAACGATGGTTTAACCGACAACTCGGGTGACAATTGCCCTCGGAACGGTCAATTCAACTGGACATCGACTCAAGACTTTGACGTGCCCACCAATTCCACAGACTGGGATCGTGACGGCTGCAAGGACGATGCGGAAGACAACGACATGGACAACGACGGCATCCTCAACGCCAACGATGTATGCCCCCGTTCCCCATACCAACCGCCAAGGCCAACATGGACTTCCAACGAATCGACGGACGTTGACGGGGACGGGTGCCGAGACATCGATGAAGACATCAATGATGACGGTGACCTTTTTGACGACACCTCTGACGATTGTCCCACCGAATTTGGAAACTCAACGCAGGGTCAAACTGGATGCCCTGACTCGGATGGAGACGGATGGTCCAACACCTTGGACGATTGCCCCAACCAGGCAGGAAATTCCACACTCGGCGGAAAGAACGCTTGTCTCGACAGCGATGGTGACGGATGGGCCGACGTTGACGACGCTTTTTCGGACGAACCCAGCCAGTGGGCCGATGCCGACGGAGACGGTTACGGTGACAACCCGAGTGGTATCGAATCAGATGATTGCTCCGATGTCGCTGGCGACTCAACGATCGACCGACTGGGATGCTTGGACACGGACGGGGATGGACACTCTGACCCTGACACCGGCTGGAGCGCTGAAGACGGGGCTGATGTGTTCGCCGACGACCCCACGCAATGGTCAGACTTTGACGGCGACGGGCTTGGTGACAATTGGGCCAACGCCAGTTGGGAAAGCCGCAACCCATCGTGGCCAGGTGAATACCAGCCAGATACGATGATGCAAGATGCCTGCCCAACGCAGCCAGGAAACGCAACAGCCAATGGGATGGAGGGTTGTCCGGACGCCGATGGCGACGGATGGTACAACCTCCAGGACGCCTTCCCTGCTGAACCGTCCCAATGGGCCGACCAAGACAACGATGGGTTTGGCGACAACGCCTTGGGTCTGCGCTCCGATGCTTGTCCAACAACGGCTGGATTTTCTACAAACGACCGCTTTGGTTGCATTGACAACGATGGAGACGGCTATTCTGCCCCCGAAGGCGTCGAATGGACGCCCTGGACGAACGGAGCCGATTACGACGATACAGATGCCACACAGTGGGCCAATGCTGACAGAGACGCCTATGGTGACAACCAGGACGGAGATTCACCTGATGACTGCCCTGCAGAATTCGGAACCTCGTCCATTGACAGGCTCGGATGCCTCGACAGCGATGGGGATGGGCGTTCAGATGCAACAGATGGTTGGACGCTTGAGAGCGGAGCCGATGCCTGTCCTTTGGCGTTCGGCAACTCAACGATGGATCGATTGGGATGCCTGGACACCGATGGTGACGGATATTCCGACCCTACCGGCGGCTGGGGCATCCCTGAAGGCGCGGATGCCTACCCGAACAATCCTGACAAGTGGGTCTACGTTGAACCTGAGGAAGGCCTGGCCATCGCATCAAACGAGGTGTTGGTTGGAGGTGGCGCCGGCCTGGTCGTCGTACTTGTTCTCCTTGGCATGCTCATGCGTCGTCGCGGTCGTAGCGACCTCCCGCTGACAAAATCACCGGTGAATCTTCCCGACTTCACTGCTCAACCGGGTGTTCAGAACCCGATGAACACCATCCCCGTGAACGCAGGCGTTCAGAATGCATCACCCGCTCAAGTTGCACCACCGCCCGGTTTCGAACCCGACCCAGCTCGTGAATACTACAACGGCCTCGTGGCCCAAGGTTATCCTCCACAAGAAGCCATGCAGTACACACAGCAGTACTTCACCCACTTTCGGGGCTGAAGGATCGTGAGCAAGGATGAAACTTCATCCGACCGTTCATCAAACGGCTGGTCGTCCAGCAGCGTGATTCGCAGCGTGGTGATGTTTTCTCTGTTCAGGGCCGTATACGGCACCGGCATTCTGGTCGTCACCTATCTAATGGCATCTGGTGAAGCCCTCCCCCCGTGGGCCCCGTGGGCTTTCCTCGTGTTGTCCATGGTGTTGAGCCGTCGCTTGTTCTCTTGGATGAAGCGGACATGGCCAGACCTGTTCAATCCAACAGTATCGGATTGAGGGTGCACCCAGGAAGAGGTCCATGCCTTGCACTTCCCATTGGGGAACTGCATTGAGTTGAGGCATGGAGAAACACCCCCAGCGGTGTCAATGGGTCCCGTTCCCGGAGGGTCAGAGCGGATCAAACAACGCCTTGAGCCATCATGGCTTCTGCAATCTTCAAGAATCCAGCAACGTTAGCCCCGAAGACGTAATCATCCGGGCGGCCATATTTTGCGGCTGTTTCTGCAGCACTCTTGTGGATGTTGACCATGATGTTGTCGAGTTTCTCATCAACTTCTTCTCGAGTCCATGATAATCGCAAGGAATTTTGAGACATTTCCAAACCGGATGTAGCGACACCACCAGCATTGCTGGCCTTTCCAGGGGCAAAGAGAATGCCGTTCGTATGGAACACTTCAACAGCTTCGGGAGTGCATGGCATGTTGGCCCCTTCAGCCACGGCCATGACCTTGTTGTCAACAAGCATCTGTGCTTCGGCTCCATTGACTTCGTTTTGCGTAGCGCACGGCAAAGCGACATCAACGTTGACGCCCCAAAGTGCATTCGAGGACGGCTCTGGAGCAGATGATGTAAACGTCGCACTGCTGAAGTTGTCAGCGTACTCGGAGATGCGGCCACGTCGGTTGTTCTTCAGATCCATGATCCAAGCGAGTTTGGTTCGGTCGATGCCATCAGGGTCGTGAATAAATCCACTGGAATCGGACATGGTCACGGGCTTACCACCCAAATCCAGGACCTTCTCACAAGCGAATTGTGCTACATTGCCCGAGCCGGAGATTGAAACAGTCGCTCCTTCAAACGATTTCCCTTTGGCAGCGAGCATCTCACGGGCAAAGTAAACCAGCCCGTATCCAGTGGCCTCTGGGCGAATGAGCGATCCTCCGTAGGACAACCCTTTTCCGGTCAAGACCCCGCCTTGGAATTCGTTTTGAAGTCGCTTGTACATGCCGAACATGTAACCGATTTCACGACCTCCAACACCGATGTCACCAGCGGGTACGTCGCAATCTTGACCGATATGACGCCATAGTTCCATCATGAAGGATTGGCAAAACCGCATAACTTCGCCATCGGATTTTCCTTTCGGGTCAAAATCCGAACCGCCCTTACCGCCGCCCATTGGCAAACCGGTGAGGGAATTCTTGAAAATTTGCTCAAACGCAAGGAACTTGAGAATGGAGGCGTTTACCGAAGGGTGGAAACGAAGACCGCCTTTGTAGGGGCCGATGGCTCCGTTGAATTGAATTCGGAACCCCCGGTTCACCTGCACCACACCACTGTCGTCAACCCAAGGGACACGGAAATGAATCAGCCGCTCTGGCTCGACCACTCGCTCCACGACGGAGATGTACTCAGGGTTCGCTTCGAGAACGGGCTCCAACGATTCCAGGACTTCTTTCACAGCTTGGTGAAACTCAGGTTGGTCGGGATCTCGGGCGACAACTTTGGCATAGATTGCATCACTGGGGTTCATGGGCATACCTTCTCACGCATGTGGTGTTGGCTCCGGCTTACACAGACCCTTTCTAATGGTTGCCCCGGTGTAGCCTCCAATATGACGGGTTCAAGCCTTCATCATCGATAGGGATGAAGGGCAAGGAACTTCTGAAGGCGCTCCAATCTCCGTTGGCCATGCTGGTCAACTTCTGCGGTCATCATGATGGCTTGGGCAATCAGAGCATGTTGGTCGGACTGAAGGTTCATGAACATGCGAAGTGCGTCAAGAAGCGCCCATTCGTCTTCATTGATCACCTCGTCGTCAAGCGCAGCGATCAGAGCGGATTGATACGTGGCCACATCCCCTGTCCGGTGCCCCTTAAATTCCCCTTCCTTATGAAACGGCGACGGTTCCACCCCGGTCACGATGTCCCTGCAGGTTGCAGCCTCTGTGGGGTCGACGCCCAGAGCAAGTGCGAGGATGTGCAGAATGCGCGCTTCGTCAGTCGTGACGATTTCATCTGCAAACGCAATTTTGAGAACTTCACAATACAGGTAAGTCCCACGAGTTGATTGGAATGGCATGTATGAGTGGCCAATGCGCGTTGTCCTTCAAAGTTGGGATAAACACCTCAGAAAGTTGATTACAGATGTATGACAATTTGTCATCATTAGCCATACAGTTGATATACCGGAGGTTGAATGGAGTGTTGCAGGAGACCCAGCAATGACCCAACCCACCACCGCCGTTTCTCTTCGAATCAGCGAAGAGGATCTGATGCTTTTGGACGATCGGGTCGGCACATCGGGAACAAGGAACCGGTCAGACGTTGTTCGTTTGGCCATTCAGGAATACCTTCACAACCAACCCAAACTGCACGACATGAAATCCGTGCGAATCCCAATGGGTCGTCACGATCAACTGCAACTTGCCAAACTGTACGAATTGCGAGGCGTCACGCCTGAACAAGCCGCACAAGAAGGTCTTAACCTCTATATCCAGAAGGCCATGAAGGACCTTTTCGAGACCAACAAAGCACTTGATGAAGCGCTGGCGCAAGCCAGAGCAGCAACACTCAGACGCAGTGAATACCAAGAATAAATGGTGAGAGAGCGGAGGGGATGGGATGATGAGGCAAAACCGAGGATTTTTCCAAGGCGATGCCACCCTAGCGACGGTGCGGGACCGGTCAAGCCTGCACGGTCTAGCCTCACTGTGTCGACGTGCCCGTCATGCACGTCGTGGCCACGGCCCCCACGGCCAACCCCCCCACAACCCCCTGGATGACGGCCAGGGGGACTCCTCTTCCACTCCTGCCAGTTAGGCGGGTGGCCCCACGTGCCCAATCCCCACATTGTTGGGCACACCAGTTCACATCAGCGAAAGCGGGGTGCCGAAGGCGAATCCTTTAGGATGGTCGTCTGCCAATGCTACCTATGAACGGTCATGCCAAGCCCCAGTTTACCAGCATGCCATTTCTTGCGCACGATACGCCACGACCCGGACAACTCGAAATGATTCAAGACGCGACGTCCAGCCTTGAAAAAAGCGGGTTTCATTTGGCAGCAGCACCAACGGGTATTGGAAAAACAGCCGCCTCCCTAGCAGCAGCACTTCAGGTGGCCAGTCAACAACCGGTGAAAAAAACCGTCTTTTTCCTGACGTCACGACAGACACAACACCGAATCGTTGTGGACACGGTTCGACGAATCAATGAACGCCGTCAAGGAACCATGCCTGTACGACTCGTTGACATGGTGGGTCAGGCCGGGATGTGTGTCCAACCATTTGCCAAAGAAGCCCCGTTTGTGTTTTCCTTAATGTGCAGTCAGGCACGGCGAACCAAAGGGTGCAAACCATGGATGACACAAGCACCAGGGTTGAAAGAGAAGATCTTGGCCCATCCACTCCATGTTGACGAGTTGGTCAGCATTGCCCAACAACACACCTCCCAAGGCATGCCGGCAGTGACCTGCCCGTGGAAAATAGCACGAGAAGCGGTATCGGGAGCCGATGTGTTCGTTGGAGATTACAACCACCTGTTTGACGAGGGCGTTCGTGAATCAAGCCTGAAAGCAATGGAACTCTCCCTGGAGGACATCATCATCGTGGTTGACGAGGCACACAACCTTCCCGGTCGCATTCGCATGACACTTGAGCGACGGCTCACTCAAACCATGATTCGCAACACGTGGATGGAACTTGAAGAACACGTTGGAACGCTTCAGAAAGCGTTGTCAATGCCCGGAGGAGAAGTCCTCCAACCTACGGCCGACATGGCCTTATGGGCTCATGACGTGATGAAAGCCGCGAGAACTGAATTCGAACTGTTGTTTTCTCGGCTTCATCGCAGCCTCCAACACGGGGATGAAGAACAGGAAGTGGAGGTCAAAACCTTGCTTGACGCCCTTCACAGGGCTTGCGACAAAGCCGAAGGCGTCACGGGACAACAACGAATAGGAGCAAAGCAGCCCTCGAAACACTCGGCGGTTGATCCAGCGGTTCGGCTGCATCAACTTCGTGACGTGCTGTCCTCTGTCGATGTGGACATGGACGCCGGAGACGATGGAAACCCCATGGAACCCAACGCCCACAAAGTGGCCGAGATCTTGAATGCCATGGTCCGGTTTGGCGACACAACCGCCATGACACTGGTGTTTGACACAAAAGGAAAGGACGGGCGCATCACCACGCACCTGCTGGACCCAGGCCTTGTGTCAAGACCGGTTTTTGAGGCATCTGCTGGAGCTGTGTTGATGTCAGGAACGCTCTATCCACCAAAAATGTACGCCGACCTTCTCGCCCTTCCGGCTGGCCGAACCACCACTCGCGCCTACGATTCTCCGTTTGCGGCCATGCGAAGACCTGTTCTCGTGGCGAGGGACGTCACGACAAAATACACCGAACGGGGGCCTGCCAACACCACCGCTATGCGCCGCCACATCCAAACCCTCATCGACGAAACACCCGGAAATGTCGCTGTGTTTGCACCATCGTATGCCATGCTCAATCAAATCGTTGGTGAAGCCACCTTTCTAGGTGCAAGGGTCATGGTTGAAGACCGTGAATGGTCTAAGCAGGATCTTGACATGATCGTTGAAACACTTCTCGAGGAAAAAAGGGCAGGGAGGAAGATCTTGCTGGCTGGTGTGTTTGGCGCCCGATTGTCCGAGGGTGTTGACTACCACAACGGAGCGTTGGATGCTGTAGCGTGCATTGGTATTCCAAACGCACCGCCCTCAGTTCTGTCAAAAGCTCTGAAACAGTACGCTGAAGAGCGGTTTGGTAAATCGTTGGCTTGGCGGTACACCGTTTCCCAACCCGCCATTAACGCCATCATGCAAGCCATGGGCCGTCCTATCCGTGCCATGGGGGACAGAGCATTGATCCTGCTGTTGGACCGCAGAGTCACCGACAGAACCTACGCAGCGTGTTTCCCCCAAGACATGCGGATGAACGAAGCAACAGATGCAACGACCACTCAGCGGTTTGCTCGAAGGTTCTTCAACAAAGTGACCCCATCAACTGATTGAATGAACAGGGTCCGAAGGTTCATGTGGGCTCGTCGGATGCTTAAGCCATGGACGAATGGACAACCCTCGCCATCAAGCCCGACGAAGCGCCCCAAGGCGACCTTAGTGCACCTGACATCACGGATGGACTGGAAGCCGACGCAGCAACGCTACAAGCAGCATTTGACCTGTCATCCAACCATTTGGCCGACGTCCGGCAGCGTCACGAGCAGGTCCTGATCACGGCAGGCATGCTCCCCGAAACAGATGTTGCCAATCGGCTACCAGACCGGGCCCTCGATTGGGTGGTCAACGGACTCAACGGGCGCATCAGTCCCGATGGACTCTCGATCCCCCTGCTCGGCGCTCAACTTGAGGATGTCCATCTCGACGTCAACACGACCGAGGATGCCACCGTCGTTCGGCTTCGTGTTAACGAAGAGGGACATGACCCACTAACAAGGGAAATGACCTTGCCAGAACAAGCCGGGGACAACCTGGTTGCTCGCTGGGTCAACGGGCACCTGCACCTTCGCTGGTGAGTGACGCCACAACCTTCGAATTGGCGAGCCCTACGGGCACTTGTCAGCACCTGGGGGCACCGTCACAATCCACGGGGAGGAACCTTGGAAATCTCGGCGATTTCAGTGCTCATTTTGGTCAAGGCTTGTCCAGCCACCTCTTGGTGTTGAGCTCCCAATTCCTCGCGACTGTACCGTGCCATCTCAAAGGTGTTGTCGAGGGCGGTCAAAGCGTCCTCTGAGACGCCTCCCAAGGCTTGACGGATAGCGAATTCAAACTCACGTACCGTCTCGAAGTCTCGACGAAGGAATCCACGTTGCTGAAGCAAACCACACAGGTCCTGATAGCAAGTAAAGATGGATTCACGGACAGCATCGCCGGCTGCCAACAATTCTGCCGTGTAGGCGAAGACTTCGGCGGCCTCGGACAAAATATCGTTGGCTGCTTGCCGCCTTCGGTAGACAACCACGCCAGCAGCCACAAGGGCCGTTGCGATCATCAAAAGTCCATAGGACCACCATGGTGTAGGCTCCTGCAACACCGAAAATTCGTATTCCAACACAAAGCCTTCGCTTCTTGTGTCTTGGAAGTCCGAGATGCTCTTTGAGGACAAGCGAGGATCGTTGATGATGATGTCCATGGACAGTTGGCCCCACGTGTCGACATCACCGTACGGTGGGTCGGCTGTGAATTCAAACACAGCTCGACCTTCCCCGTCGGTTTGACGGGACTGTGTAGCCACTTGAGATTGGTTTTCATCGTAAAGGAACACCAACACTTCAATGCCGCTCAATCCAGTTTTCGTGTCGTCAGCGATGATGGTGACATCCGTAAGAATGTCCTCTTGTTCGTCTTCAACGACATCGTCAACAGACACCGTGATGGTTGCATCCACCTGAACGAACACGGCACGACTGGCGCTTGCAGCGTTGAGATAGAGGGAATCGTTGCGAGCGACATCGATGAAGAAATACTGTGAACCAACCATCAACCACGAAGGAGCTTGGCCAGCGATGGTGAAATTACCGTTCAGCCAAGAAGCATCAACAGAGGAGAAGCATCGAGCGCCCTCACGGCCATTGGTGCAGTCCGATCCGTTGCCCATCGACAAGACAAGGTTGTCGAAAACCTCCCCTTGACCGCCAACTTCCTGTACCGAACCCGTGAACAATACTGGGGCAAAGACACCATCAGAGCGGGTGACGATGTTGGATGAAGTGCCATCAATGGTGATGAGGAGGTTTGACCACACCCGCACCGTAACATCGTTGTTGGCAGCCAAATGAGCTTGCGTTCCTTCAAACTGAACACCGATGACATGGTCTCCACGGCTCAAATCCATGGTCACAGGAATCGTGGCCGACCATGCTCCGTCCAATCCCGTCACAGCGGTGGTGAGGATTGCCCCGTCAAGCGAGATGCTGAGGGTTTGACCCACCAAACCGTCACGGTCAACGGTGTCGAAGTCGTACAGGCGACCGGACAATTCCCAGAGGTCGCCACGGGTGGCGTCCAACCCGTTGTCAAGGTCCAGCGTCACGAAAGAGCGGTGAGACATGAAGAACGTCGTGTTGCCTTGACCTGCACGGTAGTACCCTTGAGCAGGTACTTCAGCCAGGATGGTTTGGTTGCCGATTTCAAAGAGATCTGGCACCAGCCATGCGTAGGTGTAGTCCCCGTTGTTGTCCGTCAAGAGCGTTGCGACGGAGATGCCATCGACCGTGAGCAGCACTTCATGACCAGCAATGCCCATCAATTGATTGTCGACGACGGTGCCGGAAACGATGACGGTCTGGTTAACCGCCACGGGTGAGGTGATGTCCACGGTCACCAAGATTGGACTGAAGAGTTCCCATAGGCCGGAAGATTGGCTCGGCAAATACGTCAATGTCCCACTGAAGCGAACTTGAACCGGGACCGGACCAAGGGTGGCGTCGGCGGGTACTGGGTGAACGGCGGTGAAGGTGCCGTTGGCGTCGGTTGTGGTGTTGGTGAGCCATTGTCCGTCGAGCCAGACTTCAACGGTCATGTTGGGCAGAGGGTTGTCTACGATGTCCAACAGGCGACCCTGTAGCGTCATTGTGGTTTCTCTGTCCGCTTCACCCGATGGCGTCAAAAAGAGGATTTTCGTTGGAACGCTCACGTTGAAATCAGCTGTGTCGCTGGATGGGAGGTAGTATTCGGGGTTGTTGGCTTCCCCCGCGCCGATGGGGTCCACCCAATCGCGACCACCACGGAATTCCACGCCGACCAAATGTTGACCGGCGGTGGTGCTTTGCGGCAAGGTGTAGACAAACATGAACGAGCCGTCAGAGGCACTGGTTTCCATGCTGGCCACCGGAACGCCGTCGATGAGGAGGTGAACCACGGCAGTGGAAG
>QXXW01000131.1:11516-13007 GCA_009887255.1 Candidatus Poseidoniales archaeon
AGTGGAAGCAACGCCGCCGTTCATCAGAACGAAACCGAGGTCGTCAACCAGAGAACCGCTGACGTTCATCGTCTCTCCAGCGGTCAGCACAGAGGGTGCCTCTGTGATGTCAAGTTGGGTAGCGGCAAGGACAACAAAGGTTGAAGTGGCGTTTGTACCAACCAACCCAGTCGCCCCAGAAATTCCGCCATACTCTGCCAGCAAGTCGGATGGACCCACCGAGAGGTTGCTGGGCACGGGGAGAACACCGAAGGCCGAACCGTTGTCCGAGGTGATCACCGTGACTTGAACCGGAGTGGAGAAATCAAGAGTTGGGACAAGCGTGACGACGATGGACTGGTTGCCAAGTTCGGAATTTTGGTTGTCCATCAATTGCAAGCTGAAGCTCACGTTGGTGCCACGTTCCGTCCTGTCGTTCAGCGAAGGTTGCCCCAACCCGTCAAGGACGGGGGTGATGAATTGCAAGGTGGAGAATCCACGGCTGTCAAACGTGGTGTTGTTCACCGACCCGACATAGAAATTTACGGTTGGTATGTAGGTTGCTTCGAGAATGTGATTGCCACGTGCGAACGACAATCCGAGATCGATGGTGGCGTTCCAGTAGCCGTCTGCACCCACAACGCCACCCGTAACGGAAAACCCAGCGGGTTGGCCGTCGATGGCCACCAAGACGTTGGCGTTGGGCAGCACATTGCCGTCTCGTACGACCAGTCCAGAACCGTTGTCAGAGGTTAACTGACCGCTGATGTTGAAGGAATCGCCCGCAACGGGATTGGCGGTGATGCTGTCCACGACCATAAACGTCAGCGAGCGAACGGTGATGCTCGTTAAGTTGGCGTTGGTGCTCAAGAGGTCGTTGGATCCATTGAAGGCCATTTGAACGACGATGAGACCCAATGGATGGTCGTAAGGAACGGTGTAGGAAAAGTTGGCAAAGCCCTCTCCGTCGGTGCTTTGGCTTGACAACCACGTCTCATGGAATTTGAGACTGACATCATAGGCACTCAACGGTGCAAACAAATCGGAGGCTTCAACCAGTTTTGCTGACATGTTGATGGTGTTGCCTCGATTGATGAGCACAGCGTTGAGGGGTTGCAGGTTCTCGAGTCTTGACACGCCCATCACTTGAACCGGAGATTGCGAAGTAGCTGTGAGATAAAACGGTGAAGATTCCTCAACCACGGTGATGACGAGGGTGTGAAGGCCACGTGTTGTGCCGTTGTTTGAGGTGTCCGTGGGCACACTGAGATTGAAACTGCCGTTTTGGGTTGTCCTGAATCCTGCAAGCAGCAGTTCCTCTGGATTTTCCAACCAAAAGACGTCAAGGCGCACGCTTGAGATCAACGGCCGATTGTTGTCTTCGCTGTCGAGGACTTGCCCAACAACGGTGAACGATTGACCAGCAGTCACGTTGGAAGGAATGTTGTTGACCTGTATGGTGCTGTCGACTTGAACGGTGACATTGACTACAGAGATGTTACCGTAGCGGCG
>QXXW01000132.1:0-5242 GCA_009887255.1 Candidatus Poseidoniales archaeon
TCGATTGAAGTTGAAAGTCCAATGGTGGCGTTCTTTCGCAACAAGGAATGAACCCTCGCAGACCAATTGGGCCGCTCATTTCAAGAAGCGAAGGTGGGACCCGGGCACGTGGACGGTGCGACATCGTGGCAGAGCAGGGTGGAGCAATTGGCTCCCCATGAGCAGGAAGTCCTGCTCGGGACATCGCTCTCAAAGCGCTTCGCATCGCTTCCACTTTGGCTGAATCACCCGGCCAACATTGGTGCATTTTACGGACTCTTGGTCTCTCTTGCTTTGGTGTTGCCTTATGCCTTCGGCCAGAAAAACAACGATGTTTGGGGAGTTGAGTGGGTGTATCACGCATCGCTTTTGCTCGTAGCATGTTGGATTTTAGGATTCAGTTCCTTGATGTTCGTGAACTTCTCCAAACGTTATCCCATTGCACCGCCTCGACAACTTCTGTACCCAATGCCGTTTTTTGGTTTGGCCTTGTTGTCGTTCGATCGAATCGAACTGACCAGCCTTCCACCCGCTCTCATGTGGCTGTTTTTGTTGCTCCCCGGGCCGGTATATGTCCATCTCTCTTGGGCACCTCGTTTCCGACTTCTGTGCATGCTTGAGGACGGCAAGGACCCGTTTGATGGGCTTGAAACCAAAGAGGACACCGGCATGGAAGAAGCCGAAACACTTGCCGGCGATGATACCGAGTTGCTCGAAGTGGTCGACGCCTACGAATCGGAATGATTCAGAGCAAACCCACGGCTGGTCCGACCCGCTCGAAACACCTCAACACTTCATCGAGGTCCTCGCGACTCAAGCCTGCGGACATTTGGGTTCGAATACGAGCCTTGTCGCGAGCCACCATTGGAAACACGATCGCTCCTGCCATCACACCTTCTTTTGCTAGGGCTTGCGTCATGGCTTTCGCTGTGCTCGATTCACCGCACATCACGGGGATGATGGGTGTCACTGAGTCGCCGGTGTCAAAGCCCATGGATTGCAATTCATTGCGGAAATAATCCGTGTTGTCCCACAACCTAGCGTGGTGTTCTGGCTCATCCATCAAGACTTCAATGGCCGCTTTTTGAGCCGCCGCTACACCGGGTGGTTGGGACCCTGAGAGCAGCCACGAACGGGAGTGATTAAGCGCATGGTGGCGAGTCATTTCCGTACCGGCCAAAATACCACCCTGAACTCCCAGCGCTTTGGAGAACGACCCGGTTTCAAAATCCACTTTGCCTTGCAGGCCAAAATGGTCAACGATACCGGCGCCACCCTCCCCGAGCACACCCTCGCCATGGCAATCGTCGACGTAGACCATTGCACCGTGCTCTTCAGCCAAGGCCGTGATTTCATCGAGAGGTGCAATGTCTCCATCCATTGAAAAGACGCCATCGGTGATGATGAGTTTGCGTTGAGAAGACTCGTGGGCCTTCAGCACCGCTTCGAGTTCGCCCATGTCGTTGTGTGCGTAAACAGCCCTGCTTGCCTTTGTGAGGCGAACACCGTCAATGATGGAGCCGTGATTCAAAGCATCGGAGATGATCACATCGTTGGGGCCCGTCACCAACGTGGGAATGAGTCCGACGTTGACGGTGTAGCCTGCAGAATAAATCAACGAAGCCTCAACCCCTTTGAATTCAGCCACCTTCCGTTCAGCTTCAAGGTGGATGTCCATCGTTCCGGCAATCGCACGAACAGAACCGCTGCCAGCGCCGTATTTTGAGGTGGCTTCCTGCATGGCGGCGACGACCCTCGGGTGGGTTGTGAGGTTGAGGTAATTGTTGGCCGACAGCATGATGGTCGGCTGACCGTCCATCCTGCATCGTGGCTGGTTTGGACCCTCAAGCGTGGGCGGTTCCCATAGCAGCGACTTCTCACTCAACTCGTCGTAACGAGCTTTCATCCATGACATGTCACCTGGCACACAACAACCTCGATGTGCCTATGAGGCGCATGTCTTTGTTGTTTGTCTTAGGCGGTCTCACCAACAAGTGTCAACAGGTTGAGATGGCTCATGTCCATGCAGTCGCCCTCGCTTAGCCCCATGTCTTCAAGCCACAATTCCCCAACTGCGGCGCGGTGAAGGTCAACAACCTCGTGACCTAGGCTGGCCAACATGCGACGGACTTGACGCTTTTTGCCCTCATGAAGTGTGATTTGAACCCCGTTCTCATCCAACCGTTGGACGTTCGCCGGTTGGGTTCGATACGTGGAAATCTTCCCGTTGTCCTCAAGTTCAATGGTCACCCCTTCGCTGAGGTTCTGAATGTCGGCATCTGCGATAGCCGAGGCAGTATGAACCAGATAGACCTTGGCCACATGCTGATCTGGTGCAGTGATTTGGTGAACAAGTTGACCATCGGTTGTCATCAACAACAACCCGGTGGTGGCTTCGTCGAGGCGACCAACGGTGACCATTCGGTCCTTGTCACGCTGGGAAAGATGCTCGGGGAGGAGGTCGAAGACGGGTGTTTTTCCAAAGGAACGTTCTTGTTTGTTGATTCGAGAGCATACGTACCCGGCCGGCTTGTGGAGGGCCAAGGTGATGTGGTCTTCTGGTATCGTGAGCACTTCTCCACGGTAGGCCACGGGCTTGGTTCGAGGATTGAATTGAAAGCTGATGTTCTTCATCACCTGACCGTTGACCGTTACATCGCCTGCCCAAACGGCATCTTTGGCGTCTCGCTTGGAGGGAAAGGCCCCCGTTTTTGAAAGAAATTGGTGAAGTCGTATCTTCATGCTCACGCTGTGAGACTCCCTCTTCTTTGAGCGTTCCGACCCGTTTGTTCTCTGCTGCCTGCCGTGGCCAAGGTTCGGCGTCAGCCATGGCTTTCATCCTGAACGGAGTTGAATTCATGCAACAACAAGCGTGTATGACCCCAGATCAACCGATTCAACCGTGACCATCATGTCCTCATCTTCTTCGGAACGTTCGTGAGTGATGAACACGGTGATTTTGCAACCCTGTTCAGAAGTATCGGAACACAGGTCTCGCGTGGTTCCTTCTGAAATGAGAATGCTTTCCAAAGCTGTGAGGCGGCGGTCATCAAACAATTCGAGGTACTCATAGGTGCATGAACCAGACCGTTCCCATTTGCATGTCAGTTCATCACCGCCGTTGATTTGGATTGACACCTTGATGGTTTCCTCTGAATAGGCGTTGGTTTTATCCAGCATGTCAATGACGACCAATTCGTCGGATCTCCCCTCACTCAGATTCCCGTTTGCATCTCGGATTTGGAACAATGGTTCGTTCGACGAGGCGACCACAAATTGAATCAAAAAGAAGCCACCAACACCGGCCAACAACATCACGCTGGCCATAACGACCGTTTTCACCTTTGCACGCCACTCAAGGTCGTCCTCCTCCTCATCAAAGAGGTTGTAACCTGTTGACCCCCTTGCGTTTTCGTAGCCACCGTAGTCGTCATCGTCCTCCTCCCAGTCGTGGTTCATCATGGTTCGAAAGGCACCTGCTCCAATGAACACGAGAGCCACCATCGAACACATTCCCGTGTAAAATGAATCTTGTTCGTAAACGCTTAAACCGTTGAAATTGCTTTCTTTTACGGTGATGAACAGGACGCACAGGAGAGCGAAACAGGATGCTGGAAGAGCCCACCAGGGCGTTTTTTTGACGAGACTGAGGAGGGACACAAAGGCGACGAATCCGGAAAGACGAACCACGAAGAGGTTGTAAAATTGAACCGTTTGAAATCCTTCACCTTGCGTTGACAATTCACCTCCAAAGGTCAAAATGTTCTCATCGGTTGCGGGAATGAAGAAGAAATACGTAATGGCGAGGATGGAAAGTGACATCAGGAGACCAATCATGGAAGTAAAACCGCCAAGTTTTGGAGTGCCTTTTGAGAACAGTTGGATGTTGAGTTCGGTGGTTTGGTCCTCATTGACATCAAAATTGACCCAAGTGTTTACCGAACGGTTGAGAATGTAAAGGAAGGTCACCATGATCAACATGGTCGGATAGATTGAATCGATGAGAAACATGCTGGAAGATTCGAGTTGATAGCAATAGTAAACCGAAGGGTCGCATTGCTCCAACCTGCTTCGCTCAGCAGCCAAAGCCACCACCGAAGCGGCCAAAAGAAGCGAAAGAAGCGAAGCATGGGAAGCGATCATGGTCCACCAGGGCGTACGCTTTGCCATGCCCAGCGCACCGACCACAATTCCAACCGAGGCGAGAAGGAGAGTCAATGTGTTGAGTGTTTGGTAACGCTCCAACCCGTCCAACATGGTCTGGTCCATCTCATCGGTGGTTGACGAGGCTGAAGAAAGGGTTTCCAAATTCAATTCGGCCGTTGGAATGGTGATGAACAACGTCCAAACAACCACGAGGAGGCTAAGAATGAGCCCGAACACGGCGGTTCCAGCATCCAACGTGGGCCTCGGTGTGGCCGGTAAATCCTCCTCATCCTCACGGTCCTCGATTTGTGAAGAGCTTGAATCCAAGTGGTCGGAAGATTCGTTGTCCGTTTCCTCGAAGGCTTCATCCTCATCAACCCAGAGTTGAAAACCGCCTTCAGTTGAGTGCCAATGTTCCCCCTCTGCAGTCCGATACCAATGAACACCGTCCTCATCGTTGTCCAGCCATTCACCCTCCGGCAACTCTTCCCAATCGCTGACAAAATGGTTCCGAGCGTTTCTTCTCGAGGCGGATGGAGAGGGTGCCGCCATAACCTGTCAACATGGATGTTGGCTAATAGATTAAAGGGAGGAAAAAACGACTTCACGCATTGGAAGATGAGGTCGTTGTGGTCCATGACCAACCGCTTCATCGTTGAATTACTCTTAGAGATCAGCATCAAGGACGAGTTCTGCAGCCACCACGTCTTCTTTTCCATCAAGGAAGACGTTGTCGTATCGAACCCGTTGATTGAGGGCAATACCGGCACCGATGGCGCCGCCCAACATCAGCAACATAAGGAACAACATCCCGGCTGGATGGTCAGAAAACAGTTCGGATATGGCCGAAAGCATGCCGTCGCCGTCGCTCTCATCGTCCGTGGTCTTCGGAGCAATAAGGGCCACAACAGCGGCCTGGTCGTACGCCAAGCGGGTGAAGGTCAACTGCCCGTCCATGTCGCTGTCGTAGAATTCAGAGGGCGCCGCAGGGTCGAGGTCGGAATAGAAATCAGGTCGCTGATTGAACGCAATGTCCACGGGTTGACCCAGGTCCATCGTCAGCATCACATCGACCGTGTACGGGATGCGGGACTCAAAGAATTCAATGTCCTCAAGC
>QXXW01000133.1:0-15465 GCA_009887255.1 Candidatus Poseidoniales archaeon
CCTATACTTGGCGGCTGGGGGCCGTCAGACCCCGGTTCAAATCCGGGCGGGCCCACCATTCCTCCGTGTTCAATGTGGCATCAAGCCCTTGGTTTGATATGGCTCCACCGGGACGGTAAATCATGCGAACCACCCGGGCATTCCTTTGTGTGCTGCTGTTTCTTACCGCTTCACTTTCGCCTTTGGCGATGGGTTCCGACAGCACCGTCGGTGTGAACACACTTTGGGACAGCGACCGGACATTGACCGGGAACATTACGGTGGCTTCAGGGGTCACCCTCACCATCGGTCCAGATGTTGAAGTGGACGCTCGTTCGTTCAGCATCACCGTTGAGGGCACCCTCATCGCCGACGGTGGGACCTTCTTTTCCAGCGTTCAACCTCTCACCCAAGGTTCGCACGGTCAAGGCCTGTGGCCAGGGATTGTCGTGACTTCAACCGGCCAAGCAACCCTTGGCAACACAACGGTTGCCAACGCTTCAGCGGGCGTGACCGTTTACGGGCAATTCAACGGCAACAATTTGACCATCAACGATGCTTACCGTGGTGTAAGTTCCATGGGCGGTATCACCCGTCTCAATGACATCACTCTTCAGCGCATTGATTATGAGGCGTTGTATGTGCAATCTGGGGATCTGGTCGCAACCGGTTTGCACGCTCGCGAAGTCGCCGTTGGCGTTGAATCGTGGACGCACACAAGCGCCTCGAACCTGACGATTGAAGAAGCGGGCGTGGGCCTTAGAGCCCAGCAAGGGCGATTGTTGGTTGACGATGTTGCGTTTGAGAACGTGAGTGTTGGTGCAGCATCAAGTTCGCAATCCAATCTTTCCATAACAAACCTCACAGGAAATGGATTGGGTCTTGCGTTTGACGCCAGCAATGCTGTGAATTTTGAGGTCAATCACGCTCAACTCAACGGGCAACGCTTGATGGTCGGGCAAGGGGCCCAACTTGTGAATCTCCAAAACCTCACGTTCACGGCTCCCGGAGACGAAGAACGCTACCTGGTCGACCTTGCTTGTGTGGGCGTGTGTTCGTACGACAACGTGACCGTCTTGGGCGGTACCAGCGCTTGGGCGATGTCTGGAACGGGAACCCATCAATCAACGTCCATGGTCGTTCAGACAAGCAACATTGGCATTGATATTACCGGCCTAGGCCATGCCAACTTGGACAATTTGGCCGTGCATGCAGGAGAAACTGGCCTGAGCATTTCAACCCCGACCAGTGACATTGGCTCGCTCCACATCCACATGAACAACGCCCAATCCGTGGCTTTGGACGTCCTTGGTGGCTCGCATGAATTTGATTCTCTCCTCCTGGAGAAACCCTTTGCATCAACCGATGCCACGTCGGTTGGTCTAAACGGCTGGTACGCCAACCTTACCGTGACCAACCTCACCACCCGCAATTTCTCAACCGGGGTGTTTCTAGAAGACAGCGGCATGTCGGCACACGCCGTCGAGGCAAACGTCGGTCAAACCGCTGGTGTTCACCTCATTGACAGCCACCTTTCCGCTCATGATGTGATCACCGTGGCACAAACCGAGGGGGTTCTGATGGAGGGCGCCAGTCACGTACAAGCCAACGAATGGCGGGCGAATCTGCACGATACACCGCTGATGATGTCATCATCCAGCACGGCCATTATCCGGTCTTTTTTGCCCCAAAACACCGCAACTTCTTCTTCCGACGCTCTGGGTGACGGTACGCTGTACTACGGTTCCACATCAAGCGTGACCGTTTCCACAACCACCTCTTACCGGTTTGTTGAGACTTCTGTGACCTTCACGGACCTTCAGGGTAACCCCGTTCAAGCCGATGTGATGGTCCATGGGTTTTCCTTGATGAGCAATGCGAACGGAGCGCTCACGATACCGCTGCTGGAAAGCGGTTCGGTCGTTGACGTGACGTTGCTTGGTTCTGGCGTTCGAACCACCCTCAACGGAGGCCAAACCGGACAATCGGTACAGATTCCAGTGATTCCTTCTGGTGACTGGACGGTGTCTTCGGGCCAATCCGTGGTGCTGGGGCCCCGGCCGGACGGCCAACATCATGTGTTAAACGGGGACTTGACGGTTGCCAACAACGCTCGTCTTTCTCTTCAATCCACCGTCTTGGTGGTGTCGGCAGGCAACGCCGTGACCTTGCAAGGGTCGGGGATGATCGACGGAAACGACGCTATATTGAGGGCCGACTTGGTACAATCCAGTGGTTTGGGGCTGCTCACTGGCCCCGCAGCAGGGTCTTCCGTGTTCACTGTTGATGGAGACGTGGAGTGGGCTTGTCAAAGCGAACGTTCTCCAGCTCGTTTGCTCATCGACGGGAACCTTACGGTTCAGCCGGGGTGCACGGTTTCGCTGTCTGAAGGAGACGCCACCGGTATTGTAGAAGTGAGGACGAGCGGCCAATTCACCACTCGGTCTTCCTTGGGAATTCAGGTGCTTGACAAGGGTTCACCGGTTGAAGGTGTCCTTATCGGTGTTGACGGGACGACCGGCCTTACCGATGCCAACGGCCTCCTGAGCACCTCCGGTGTGGCCAGAACGGTTACCGACAGCTCCTCCTCTTATGCGGGTCTGAAAACGGTGACCATGCAGCGGGGTAGCATCACGGATTTCGTGATGTGGGACACCAACCAATCGCTCGATCACATCTTCATGTCCTCCACCGTCTTGACAGGTGAAGTGAACGAATGGGTGATTTTGGAGCGTCAGTGGAGCCCTTACACCCTCAACGCATCCCTCCAATTGGGGCCTTTAGCCACCATGACGATTCAGGACGGTGTTTCACTTCGTGTGGCAGAGGGAGCGAGCATCACCGTCAACGGCGTGTTGGACGTCGGTGCAGCAACAATATCCTCGATAGGTTCTGGAGCGCGCTGGGGTGGCCTTGTTTCAGGCTCGTCCAGCAATTCACTGATCGACTTGGCAGGGACAACCGTGGTCGAGGCCTCACCAACGCTTACGGTTGCCGGCCTCGGTAACGTGGTTGCTGATGGTGTGTTGTTTGCTCGCTCTGGTAGCGAGGCTTTGATGACGGTGAGTCAAGGGAGTCAAGTCGATGTAACGGTTCGAAATTCCATGTTTCAAGACAGCGGAGACGGTTGCATCAACATCTATCCCTCCAGTGGCCAAGTGTCGATGAACAACGTGACGTTTTTGTCATGTTATGGGCCTGGGATTTGGGCCCAACAGGCTCCTTTGGCGTTGACCGACCTCACGGTCCAAGAAGGCGTTGAAGACGGATTGGTTTTGACCGGTGTATCCGGCACGGTTACCGGCTTAGACGCTCAGCGTTTCAACGGTGATGGCGCCATTGTTTCGCTCGAATCAATGTCCAGTGGATTTATTCTCTCCAACGTTGAAGGCAACGTCACCGGAACCGGTGGTCTTGTCGGCAACAACAACAGGGGTCTCGACATCCGAGATGTCCGGCTTACAGGGGCCCCAGGCATCGATTTTGACGCCTCATCCGGCTCAATCCGTAACGTCGACTTGCAGGGGCACGGTTCGGGCACGGGCTTTATTTCCCACCATGGTCGTTCTTCCGCTGGCCTGGTTGTGGAAAACCTGAATCTTTCTCATTATGCAGTTGGCATCGGTTTGCACGTGGACCCCAACGAATTGGCCGCTCCACTCGTTGTTCGAACCAGCACCATCCATGCCAACACCTCGGTGGCGAGCGAGGGCTTCCCGGTTCGATTTGAATCAACGACCCTGTTGGGTACGGTAGAATTGTACGGTACAACCATGGAATTGATCGATGGAAGCGTGGGCACGGTCCTTGCAACAGAAAACAGCACCATGACAGCGGTTCGTACCTTCACGCTCGACGCCATTCGTCAGGGTCAACCCGTGGATGCAAGGTTCACCGTCGTCTTCCCCGACCAAACCCTCGAAAATCTTGTGATTCTGGGTACAACCGTCAATGCACCCATTCCGTACCGAACCGTCACCTCCTCTGGAGAGACTCTTCTGGCCGAGGTAACGGTGTTGGCTGATGTGGCAGGATCTCCTTCATCGAGCGCCACGATTAATTCGCCGGCTTCAGCTCAATTGTACCTCGCCGTGCAGGTGGCCACAAACGCAGCCCCCACCGTTTCCTTGACCGAACCCCTCTCCGGCCAACGCGTTATGGAATCAGAATCAATTCGTGCCGTTGCCGAGGCCAACGATGACCTTGATTCGGTCGAGAACTTGTCGTTTGCATGGACGGTATCGGACGCTCAGGGTAGGGAAGTGTTGACCGCCGTTAACGACCGAGTGTTCAACATCACCGACCTTTCAGCAGGGTATTACGTGGTTGAAGTACGGGTGACCGACAGGTTTGGGGCTTCTTCAACGGCGGCCAGAGACTTCGAATACACGTTGTTGGATACCGACAACGATTGGTCCTCAACGTGTTCCAGCGACACGTGGTTCGACGCTGAAACGGGAACTTCATGTGGGCCAAACGTCTACGATGAAGACGATGACAACGATGGGTTTTCTGACAACCGAGACGCGTTCCCACTCGACCCATGCGCTCAAAAAGACACGGATGGGGACACACAACCCGACGTGCTGGATTGTCCTGAAGGCTACACGTCATGGCTGACAGAAGACCAAGACGATGACGGCAACGGTGTGGCGGACGATGCGGAGGGCGACAGCACGGGTTCCTCGACAACCAATCTCAATGCGTTGATGGTGGTCGTGATCGGATTGCTTGTGGTGGCCAGCCTGTTCTTCGTTCGATTGAGAAACGGTGGACCGGGTGGCTCGCTAACCATCGACGATCGTCATTTGTGAAGTGAACTCAAATGTCCGGCTTACCCTCCACCGAGTTGGCCGCACAAGTTGCCGTGGCGGTTCTTGCGCTCATCGTGGTTTGGGATGCGTTTTGGCTCACTCGCCAACGTCGCGATGTCCCGACGTTAGGCCAGTTGCCAAACGGTGGGTATGCTTGGGCGAGCGAAGGTGTCCATGAAGCGGTTCGTCAATGGGGCAATCTGGGGTCCATGGCCGCCATGATGGTGCTCCCCTGGGGTCTTTTGGGTGCAAGCAACACACCGATGGTCTATGCTGTAATTTGGGATGTCTTGTTGAGCATGCACCTCATTTCATTGCTCATCCCCAAGCGATACGCCATCACTCGAACACACCTGTTTGCCGACGGTCAACGCTATGCATGGGGCCGCTTACGATTGGCCTCAAAACAACCGAAACGACGCATTATGCTGCTGCGCAAAGGGTGGGGTGTGTTCGGTCCGCTTCCATTGGGTGGCGACGCCGACGCGCTGACAACGGCTCGCAACTACATCAAAGCCATGGATTACGCACGCTCCCATCCCGACATGGATAGCGCAGAAGAGTGAGCCATCACCCTCATCAACCTCAACCGATTCCTTCTCCCATGGAATGGACCACCAGTGGTGAGGATGTCTTTTTGCGACTGGATCCCGGCGAAGAAATCCATGCTTCGCTTCAAGACTTGGCTGACACCTTGGATTTTGATGCGGCTGCCATCACCAGCGGCATCGGCCGGACCCGCCAGAGTGTCTACGGTTACATGGACGACGCCCATCGATACCACCGGGTCACCATCGAGGGTGGAAGTGAACTGGTTACGCTTCAGGGTAACCTCGCACGACGAGAAAATGGGGAGGCTTTCACGCATCTTCATGCCACCCTTTCCGATGACGATCTTCGACCTCATGCCGGTCATCTGTTTTCGGCGGTGGTTCATGTGGTTGCAGAGATTCACCTTCGTTTGCTTCCCAAAGCCATCATGTCTCGATGCCCGTTGGAGAACAGCGAATTTGTTGCCTTGTCGTTTGATTGAATTGTAAAGCCACCCTTATACCCCCTCAATCATCGGTGATAGCATGGATACGGAACCTTCCCAAGACGTCGTCGATGCCCGAGTTCAATGGTTGGCCACTCAAATCGCTCATCATTCTCATCTGTACTACAACCTTGCTGAACCCACCATCAGCGATGCGGAATTTGATCGATTGTGGGATGAACTGAACCACCTGGATGCCGAACACCCTCAGTTGGACCGTGTTGGCGTTGATGTGGCCCCAGGTAGCGTGAAGGTTGAGCACATGTTCCCAATGAGAAGCCTCGACAAAGGAACCGCTGCAGAAGACATCCAGCATTTCGTTCACACCACCGCAAAGGGCGCACTGCACTACGTCTCTCAGCCGAAATTGGACGGTTCCGCCCTTTCTCTTGAATACCGGAAGGGCCGATTGGTTCGGGCGTCCACCCGTGGCAGCGGCACCAGAGGAGAAGACGTCACCCGAAACGCCCGCAAACTCTCAAACGTACCGCACACGCTGAAGGTCGAGGTTGACGTTCACGTACGCGGGGAGGTGGTGATGCCGCTGGATGTGTTTGAAAAAAAGTACAGCCAAGTCTCACCAAATCCGAGAAACCTTGCCGCAGGCGCTCTCCGTCAGAAGCGTGCCGACGGAAAAGCGAACCCTGCTGACTTGGTGTTCAAGGCGTACGATGCTAAATTTCCAGAACCCGATGCGCGACATCCGGGCAGTCTTCCTCCTCCCGACACCACCATGGACTCTGACGTGCTTGTTTGGTTGGAACGCGAAGCGGGCATTCTCCCGGCTCCGTGGGAGCGCCATCACGCCGGAAGCCCTGCAGATGTTGCGCTATCCCTCATCCAGTCAACGGGGAAGTGGAAGGAAGAACGGAGCGGGTACGAATTTGAAATCGATGGTGTGGTGTTCAAGGTGGACGACCTTGAGGTCAGGAAACGCCTCGGCATGACAGCTCACCATCCAAGGTGGGCTTTGGCGTGGAAATTTCCACCGGAGGAAGCCATATCGGTGCTTCTTGATGTTGAATGGCAGACGGGCCGTACGGGCAACATTACGCCGGTCGCTCGCATCGCACCTCAGCGTGTGGGGGGCGTCACGGTGGAAAACACCACGCTGCACAACATGGGCGAAGTGGCGAGACTTGAACTCGACATCGGCGACAAGGTGCTTATTGTACGCCGCGGCGATGTGATCCCAAAGATTGAGCAAGGCCTTGGGCGGGCAGACCGGTCCGCTCTTGCGGGTCGTGTTCATGGGGACGGGCGTCCGTTTTCGGGAACGCTCCCCCGTCACCGTCCGATCGCCCCTCCTGAGGAATGCCCTGCCTGCAACGGGCCTGTCCACGCGGAGGGCGCTTTTCTCAAATGCGTCAGCCTTGACTGCACGGCTCGTACCAACCGAACGGTCTTGTATTGGTGCAGAGCGCTTGAAGTGGATGGAATTGGTGAGAAGCTGGTTGACCAACTTCAAGATGCTGGATTGGTGGTTAGCATTGGCGATCTCTATCGCTTGACCGCAAACGAGTTGCTTGGCCTTGAACGAATGGGTGAGAAATCAGCGACCAACGTCTTGTCAGAACTTCAACGTACAGCCTCCATGACCTTGGGGAAATTCCTTCATGCACTTGGCCTCCCTTCTATTGGCCCTGAACTGGCCACGTCACTCGCTCAACACTTCGGGACCGCCGATGCCATGTTCACGTGGCTTGACCGCTCAGTTGGTCAACAAGAGGTTGTTGACGACAGCGAGACGGAAGCCCTTGAGGAATTGACATCCATCGACGGTGTTGGAAATGTGGTGGCGGAGCACTTCAGAGACGGTTTACTTTCGCGACGAGGGTTGGTCGAGGACCTCGTTGATTTGGTCACCGTGACCGAGGAGGTACGACCGCTGAAAAAGGGGCCGTTCGAAGGCATGACCTTCTGTGTCACAGGGACTCTCTCTCAACCAAGGAAGGAAATTCAACAACTCATTGCGGACGGTGGCGGCAAGGTGGTGGGCAGTGTATCTGCTAAACTCAGCGTGTTGGTTGCAGGAGAAAACGCCGGCTCAAAGGCCACAAAAGCCGAAAAGTTGGGGGTAACTTTGTGGGATGAAGCGACCCTGCGTTCCCGCTTGGACCTCCTTGAGGTAACCGAAGATGAGTCCGGTTCACGAACTTCAGACGCGTCTTCCCCAACGCTGTTTGACTATTGAGCCTTCAACCGTAGAGCATGGCGTTGGATGCTGAGCCGCCTTGCTCCTTGGTCGACGCAACGTCCATGAACGCCTTGAGTTGTTCTTCAAGCATTTCAGCTTCTTGAATGAGAGGCTGGTCAGAGAGCTCCATTGTTGGCAGAAGTTTGTTGAGTTGGTTGATGAGAACCGCCGCTGCTCGTGCATCAGGCCAACGGGGGTCAGCCTCCACCATGATGGACATGGTTTCGAGTCCTCTTCGCGTGGCTTCGCTGAGAATTCCAGCGTTCATGCCCTTGATGACGCCTTGCTCCAAGAGGGGAATGCCCATATCGGCCAAGCGATTTCTGGCGGTTTCGTTGCATCCGATGCCAACCACATCAATTTCATCCGTATCGTCGTATTCAACAACCGGCTCAATGCCTTCCATGGAGCTCTTCATGCCGGATTTGGAAAACGCATCCACCACCACGCCGGCCAATATGCTGTGTTCTTTGGACCATTCAAAGAGTTCCCAGACGATCTTGTGAACGGTGGCTTCCGGCACCACCATTTCGCTCATGAGCAACACGATTTGGTCGCAGCCCTCGATGGTGCAGGCCGGTCGCCCGGCATAGGCACGGATGGGTGGTAGCGGTACGCCTTGTTGGACCATGGCGATGGCCGGCAACCGGTCGTCCACCAAACCACCAACAAATTCCAATTCGAGGCTGTCGATGAGGTAATGCGCTACAATGCTGGACACCATGCCCACGCTTGGAAAGCAGGCGATGACCATGGCGTTCTCGTTTTGCACTTCGGCGTTGATGCGCAGGCTTGGGCCATCCATACCGTTGGGTTGTTGGCCACGGCCTTCAACACTTCCCCTCCCTTGACAACAAAGGCTTCTTCATTGTCGGTGGGCGACCTTACGGCATGGCCGACGCTGAATCAACCCCTCGGCCTCACCGCTTGTCACCATCGGCATGGAATCGGTACGAAACATGCCCCCGGATGTACTGGTTGAGCCGTCAGCGCTTGCCGAGGAAGGCTGGCATGGCCGCTTCATTGGGCACCGCCGTTCACGCTTCAGTGGAGGACGTGTTGAACTTCGGCCTTGATGGTCGGGACGATGCAGAGAAAGGTTGGTTGCCACAGGTGTCAAACGAGCGTCTGAAAGCGCGTTGGATTGAAGAAAAAGAAGTGTTCCTTTCCACCCCGCGTCGCCCGGAGTGGTCGGAAAAAAAGTGGCCTGAGGCAGTGAAACAACAACGCAACGGGTTGACCATGCTCCTCGAACACATCGGCATGAACCATCATTCGCACGAGGAGGTCACCGTCGGCATGTGGCGCCGCGTGCAAGCCTTGACGCTGGCCGTTGAAGGGGAATTGATCACCAACGATGGGCGGCTTTTGGGCCGGTTGGATCTGCTGCTCGCCGACGTGAACGCCGAAGGCGAGGTGTCCGGCTGGTTGGTGGCGGATTTGAAAACCGGGCGGCCTCCTAAAGGCGATTTGAAACCGGAAGTGAACCGTCAATTGCGCATGTACAGGGACATCCTTCTTGCCAACAACCCCAACGCTCCGACCGTGAGAACCGAGGGTTGGTACACACAATCTTCGGGAAAATATGCCGCCGTTGGGGACAACGTGTTGGAGGACGCCTATGCCGCATGGCAAGCCACCCAACCAAGCGATGTGCCCCTTGACCCGACGCCTGGTCCCGATTCATGCGGTGGTTTCTGCGATTGGAAAGCGTGGTGTCCGCACTGGTGGTCGTGGCGCCAGGCGTCGGGTACATTGCATCGCGACGATTTTTCAGACACGGTCGTGTTAATCCACGACCTTGACCCTTCTACGGGAGCAGCTGTCGTGGAACCTTGCGAGCCGTTGGACGATTCGGGCCGAGCCATCCCAACAGGTCAACACCTTCCCGTTCGGTTTGACGGACGAGGCCTTGAGAACATGCAATCGTTGTTGGATAAAGGGCATCACGGGCCCGTGTTTCTCGGGTCGGTCATGATGAGCAGAAAGGTGTGGCGCATTGGCTCGTGGTGCGACGTCCTCCCTTGGAGCCCCATCTCGCCTTAATCTCGCATCACGCTCAATTTGAGAGGTGCTCCTTGAGCAAATCTCTTGTGTCTTCGCATTCAATGCCGTTGGGTGAAAGCAGCCAGTTCAGGTAGGCGGGGTCGTGTTCTTGCAATTCCGTGATGTACCTGCCTCGATGTCGGCCAAAGGCCACGATGTAGCCCCCATCGTCTTGACGAATTTTTCCCAATGAATCAACGGGATGAAGGTCGTTCAATCCCCTGCCCAAAGCCGAGGCGTCTTTGTTGCGCTCCCCGTGGACAATCCATCGTTCCACTTCTTCCAGCGAATTTCGAAACACAGGTGCATGCTCTACAGTAAGGCGCCAAAACAGAAGCATGGTGGCGGCTGCATCTGCGGTGGCGGTGTGGGCATGTTCCAAGCGGATTCCGTGACGGTGGCAAAGGGCTCCAAGTTTGTGGGGCCTAGGAAGTTTGAGTCGGCGTACAATTTCCAAGGTGTCCATGATGGCTTTGGGTTTTGGAGCAAGCCGTCCCAAGCGAAGAAATTCGTTTTCCAGCATGGCGTAATCGAATTTTCTCACGTTGTGTCCGACCAGCACCGCGCCATCAATGAGGTCGTGGACCTCGTCGGCAATGGAGGAAAACGGTGGGCTGTACCGCACATCCTCGTTGTAAATTCCGTGGACGTTGCTCGCTCCTTGTGGAATCGGAATTCGCGGCTTTATCAGACGTTCAAGGGCCACAGGCGTTTGATCAACTTCCGTACCAATGAGGGCCAGTTGCACGATTTGGTCACGGTTTGTGGAAATTCCCGTGGTCTCCAAATCGAAAGCCAGCACCTTTTCGCCCTCAAACAGGTCGGTGCTCATGACGGTGAACCGACGCGTGCCCTCCTTGAACATCACTCAACAGAACGGTGAAACCCAATGCTGGGCGTTTGCGGTCGATGAGCAATTGTGCGTCGCTGTTGCAGGTTTCAAGCGAACGCTTAGAAAGGAACGGTGCTGAGATTTCTTTCATGAACCGCAACGGCCCACGTTTAGCGTTTCTTCTTGCGCTGTTGGTTTGCACGATGTCCCTATCCGGGTGCATCACGGCATTTGACACAACCGTAGAACCTCGGGCCACCCTCGAAGTTTACCCGGAAGTGATTCAAGAGGGGGAAGTGGTCACGCTCGACGCCAGGGAATCCACTGCAATTGAGGGGGTTATCGTCTCCTACACGTGGGATTTCGGTGATGGAACAGGGGCCGAGACGGTGGTAGGTTTCACGTCTCACGCCTACACCAGCTTCGGGCAATACATGGTTCGGCTCACCGTGACCAACGATCAAGGCGGTTCCGACGACGCCGTGTCAACGGTGGTTGTCAACGGCGCCCCTCAAATCAACCTCTCCATGCCGATCAGTGTTCGAGCTGGGGACACCGCTCTCCTTGATGCCTCAGCAACATTTGACCCTGAGGGCGACGCGCTGGGCTTCGCATGGGATCTCAATTCGCTCGTTGACAGCGACGGTGACGGCAACGCCCTCAACGACGCTGACAGTGTTGAAGAGAGGGTGTTGTGGGAGACCACAGAATCCGGATTGTTTGGAGGCCATCTCCGCGTCACCGACCCGACGGGCGCCGTTTCTGAGCAATCGTTTGTCGTCAACGTCACCACCCGAACATACCAAGTGACCTGGGTCAGGGAAACCGTTGAATTTTCATGGAACGACTATCTTGACCAAGGCCAGCGGTGGGAAGGCAACATCACTCCGGGAGAAAAAGGCCGCATTCTTTCCTTTGATGCCGTTCTTACCTTGAGCAGGGACGTGGCACCTCCACACGATAATTTTTCGCTTGAACTGCGGGTTGTCGACGATGGTCTTCGCCTCACGGAAGAGACGGCTGACGGGAATTATTCCACGAACGAACCTGCGAAAGCGGAAATGTACCTTGAAGACATGAACGTGCCAGGTGAAGAAGGCCTGTTCACTGCCGACTCAGCGGATGAACTCGTTCAACGGTTGATGAACACCGACGGAGGCTCAAGAGGCCAGGGTGAATGGGTGTGGTCGGTCGTTGCGCAACAATCCGACCCCGATCCTTTGTTTGGTGACATTGATCCCGATCCAGGCAACGACTGGGAGTTGGTTGTTGAAGTGGTGATCATGCGCCCGAACCTTACGGAAGTGGCAACCGGCGCATCCAGTTGAGGCAAGAGAAAGGTGTATCAATCGGTGACGGCTGGGAAGGAGCGATTGAGATGGTGGACACGGTAGAAATCAGCCGAATCAACCTACGCGACACCCTGTCCGTTGACATCGCCGTTTGGATGAACGATCCCGACGACTGGGATTTCCGTCCAACTCTCCATTACAGCGGTTCGACCTTCACTGTTCGTTGCGCCATCTCGGGCAAGGACATGGCTTCGGTGGAACTGGACAACGAACAAGACGAAGCCCTTCAGCGAGACCGTGTGGCTGAGCTTCGTGTGAAGTTCCAAGTCCGTGGCATGCACGGCCGACTGAAGGACATCCACCCCATCATCGCTGACGGCAAGGCCAAAAAATTGGCCACCGCCAACTGGAAAACCACCCAGAGCGTTGAATTTGAGGGTTAACCAGCGATTCTTTCATAATCGTTCACGCCCATGTTGACATCATGACTCAGCATGGAGGAAAAGGCAGTCAAAAACGAGCCAGGTTTGAACGTTTGAAGGATGAAGTGCGTCAATTTGTGACGGCCAACCCGGGGTGTTCTGCCCAAACCATCGTGGCCAGTCTAAACCACGATCAGAAATTGCGCAACCACGGCTTAACCCCCCGTAAGGTTGGTTTCTTCATCACCCGACACCTAAAAACAACGCTCACATGGTGGCAAGACCACAAAGCGGGTCGACGCGTGTACGGACCGTGCGAAGATCACTTCTGATGTCCCGTTGAAGCCGCGGTTCTCATGTACGAGAGCACGTTCCTTCACACATGGGTCAGGTCGCTGCGTACTTCGATCTCGACGGGACGTTACTCAATGCGTCAAGTGAGAAAACCCTGGCGGCATACCTAGCGCGTCGCCGCCCTTGGCGAATACCGTGGGGTGCATTGGCATGGACATCGGGTTTTCTGACAAACATGCTACGTGGACGGGCCGTGTACGACGCTGCCCGAAACAGGGGGCATTTTTCTCTTTCAACTTGGCCACTGCTCGAAACGTACTCCAAAAAACTGGCCAATGAGGTGTTAAAACCCGCTGTTTCCGATGCTGCATGGGAGCGATTGGCTTGGCACCGAGCGCAAGGGCACCGTCTCGTGTTGGTCACGGCCACCATTGCTCCGATGGCGGAAGCGATGGCTGAGGTCCTTGACATGGACGCCGTTTACGGGTGCGGTCCCGAGGTTCGAACAGGTGTTCTTTCCGGTTCTGAACGGGGCTGGTCCGTTCCAAGGCGAAAAGGAAAGGTTCCGGTGGTCATTGAAGACGCCAGAACACACGGCCACGACTTGGAAGTGTGCTACGGGTACGGCAACACCCATGCAGACTCTTGGTTCATGCGAGAATGCGGGCACGCCATTGCCATCAACGCAGAAGGGCCGTTGCGAAAGCATGCTGAGGCTCAAGGCTGGCCTTGTTTTGAATGGGTTTGAATTCTTTAAATCCACTCAAACACCTTCCGTCCCTGGAGCGGGCGATGTGGACAACAACCGATGGAATGACCCGGAGATGCTCTTTGGTTGCGATGAAGACGATGACGAAGTCTTGACCGAGCAGGAACACCGGCGCTTGGAACTTCATGCTGGCATGATGACACAAGTGGAAGCCGTTCGTCGCTCAGCAACGCTGGTTGAGAACATTCTCTCCCAAAACAAAGAACGGTTGCAAATCGATGACGAGGGACGGTTGGTCATCATCGGCCAACTCGCGCTGTATCGAATGGATCTCAATGCCTTCCTCCAAAAAATGGTCAATCCTTTTTCATATCACTCGTTCGATGCGATTGAGGTCCACCCCAAGGCAAGACTTGTGGAATCCCCAAAACACGCTTGCGTACAAGTTCAACAGTCATCACAGATGCCTGCGTTTGATTTTTTGGGGGGGTACATTCTCGGTTTGATGAACGACGAGCACACATGGCTTGACGGAACGATGGACCCGTTGAGGGTTGCGTTGATGGACACGTATGGACTGGCGAAGAGCCCTCTAACGGACAGCCTTGCCTTTCACCTCGAGAGTCGTTTTGGTGGAATATTTGACCACGTCAAAGGAACGGTCACGTTCCACGGAACAAACGGATGGCGTTGGCGTCTCGGTTTTAACAAACCACTCGCAGAGGGATACAAAATAGAATATCAAAAACCCAGGCAGTCCTGGTGGACCACGCTTTTTGAGGAACACCGAAAAGAATCTGCTGGCCATCACGCCTTAGGCAGTTTCATGATGACGGTGGAGCACTTGTCAGCGTGTCCAGCCATGCTCAAGGACTGTTCCAGTTGGGAAACGGATCCTATTTTCATCAGGAAGGTGGCTTTGGATTACCCTCCTCTTCGACGGGCTTTGCTTCCTGAGATTGACGATGAGACCTACGACCCTGGGGAGATTCACACCTACTACGATGAACCCCTCAATGACCGAAATCTGACCATCGTGACAACCCTTGACCACCAAATCCGTGACCTGGCAACAGCCTAGCGATACAGGTGATGTTCCAACACTTTCAGTTTGAAACGGTCGGGTGCTGCGATTGCGACATGGAACGAACTGCTTGAAGAGTTGAGCGGCCCCACCGCGATTCGAACACGGGTTCGAGGCTCCGCAAGCCTCTGTGATATCCAAGCTACACTATAGGGCCACTCCGGTCCACCCGCCACCCCAATATAAGCGCGAGGGTGAGCCTTTTGACCTTGAAGCAAGGGTTCATTGACGCAGAACGATTGAGTGTGCTATGGCGGTGACGGTCAAGCGGAACGTTGGATTCTCCATGATTGATCTGGCCAACGTGGCGTACTACCCACGGATCTTTGATTTGGCCCACCAGGTGTTTGAGGAGGCATGGTCGGCCATGTGCGATGTGACCTACCCCGAACTTGTCAACACGCGACGGGTCGGGTTCCCAGTCGTCTCGGTTTCCTCAACGTTCCTCGCCCCTTTACGGTACGGAGATACGGTGACTGCCACGGTGTCGATCGTTTCAGTCGGCACCTCATCGCTGGGTTGGCGTTATGCGTTCAACAATCAGGACGGCACGCTGGTGTGGCGTTCAGAACAAATGACGGTGTGTGTCGACATGGATTCAATGGAGAAACAGCCCATTCCAGACGACTTGAGGCCGGGCTTAGCGCAGCATTTGGAGGCTTGAAGCAATGGCAACGCAAGGCATGTTTGAGGTGCGTCCGGACCGCAGCGGCCCGAAAAATCTGGGTGTTCTGCTCGTCTTGGGTTCGTTGATGGTGCT
>QXXW01000134.1:0-4309 GCA_009887255.1 Candidatus Poseidoniales archaeon
GTGTTGATTTGTACACCCGGCAGAACGCTGACTGGTTGGCCAACAGCACCGATTCACTCTTCAACAATGACCGAGCGAAACAACTCTCGTTGTCCGACTTCCTTTGATCAGCGAACCGGTTCGCGCCACGGGGCGTCCTCCGCCATGTAGCGGTCGGCATCGGGCATCCCCTTCTGAAGTGGTTTGAACGGTGACCGCTCGGGTTGGCTGCTTGAGGTGCCAGAAGCCACTCGGTTGCGAATCAAATCCCTCACACCCTGCTCTGCAAGGGCGAGCACCAACAAGCCCACGGTAAGGGCGAGATGGCCGACGGCTTGAACAGGCTTGAACGGGGCCACCAACAGGGTTTGTTCCACTTGAACGTCTTCGGGTACTTGAGTCTCGAGCACGTATGTTCCCGGCGCCAGTTCACCCTCCCATCGTGAGGGGGCCTCAGCAACGGTTCCGTCCCACTTGGTGATGACCGTTTGGTTGTCAAGACGGAGCACGTAAGTAAGGTTGGTTTCATCGGGGAGTTCGGTCGAAAGCGAAAGAACAAGGCGAGCAGGAATGGGATCATCGGACCACAACGGACCGTCCAGGTCAAAGGAGCGAAACGACTCAACTTGTTCTTCGTTGTTGAGTTCAATGGGAGCTTCCTGGTCGACGACCACGAACCACAACATGTTGATGCCCACGACAGCCAACACCCACAGGGCTGGATTGAGCCATGCGGGCTTGGTGGGCATGGGGATATATTCGCACCTTTGTTTTTAGCAGGTTGTTCTCAATGCCCAGTGAACAAAGCCTAATTCCGAGGAAGAATCCACCCGAGAATCCGTTCCATCCACTTCAATTTGTCCAATTTTCGGGTTGGTTCGGTGACGCCTGACCATCGCCCCACCCGATGCGTGGAAAACCCGACACGCTGAATCCGATTGGGGGTTACGCCGGCGGCAAGCAACATGCACACCGCCCGGTCCCCATCGGTGAACCCGCCTGGGTTGTGCATATCGAGCAAATGTTCCCGTGTCTGGTGGGTCAACATCAGGGGTGGCGGGGCGTCCAGCGAGGACCACATCTCTAGGATGCCAGGCCAAGTATCCAAGTTGTCTCCATGAGCATGAACGATCAACGGTACGCCTTCTCTTGCGGCTCTGTCCAAATGTTCACCACCGTCCAAGTCGGTCACCACACACAGAGCGGACACAACGTCATGGCAGGCCCCCACGGCTCCATCAGCCGCTACAACCACGGAACCCTCAGTCAACATCGCTTTCACGTCTTCTGGTTCTGCAGCGGCGCCAACCACAATGACGTCAGAGGCCGCCCTCAGGTGGCGAACCAACCGTTCAAGGGTGGCTTGTCTGGCGCCCGGTGACCAATGCTGAACGGAAAAAGGGGATGAACCGCTGAGGGCTGACAGCAGCCTCTTGGCACTGACCACATCCTCATCGTGGGACCAACCAAAGTGCTCTCTCACCTCGTCTTGAACACTCAAAAGGCGAGGGTCCACCGCCTCCATCATGGGGCGAGCCACCCCCTCACCCTTCATCATCTCACCGCCGCAAGCCGACCTTGATAACGGGTGGAGCGGCTGGCAAATTCATGCCGGTGCCCCACACACCACCGCCCATAGCGGATGAGGTGACGCTGGCTCGGTACCCGTTCCTCCCACAGGCGTCGGAATGGATTCGTGGGATGGCCCTCCGGCACAGCATTAACCTCGATGAACTGCTTGACGGCTCGTGGATGGACAAGGCCCGTCAACGAGCACGGTTGCGGTTGATTGACACCGTCCAGTCCAAGGAAGGTGTTCAGGTGTCAGGGGGCGACATCCACACCGAGGAGGGGCGCATCGTGGAGGCCTTCTCGTTTTACTACGCCCGCTTGGTCGTGTGCGCAAGTGAGGATGAGCGATTGGTGGCAAGATGGGCTCAAGCAGAAGCGGCCCGAGCGGAGCAACTTTTGATGCTTGACGCAGTCAACCTTCCCCTCGTCGCCAACACCTACCTGACAGAACTTCGTCTCCAAGAAAGCGTCGCCGTGCCCACCATGTCCGCATCCCCAAGCACGCCACTCCGCCAACGCCGTCAAGGTACGTCGGACCTGTGGCAAATCGGGTTGTCGGATTTTATCGAAATCTGCCCGAAGATCACCGGGCAGCGCTGGAGGTTGCCAAATGCAGATGTCGAAGGCGGCTGGGTCACGTTGCACAACGAACGTCAATACGCGTCTTCGGCCAAACTTGCAAGGTTGTTGCGAGAACGAATAAAAGCCGCAGTTGAAGCGGACGCCCTTGAAAAAATGGCTGAAATCAACACCGATTTGGCCGTTCGTCTGGCTGAGCCGGTGGGCATGGTTCGCAACTTGATGGCCAGCAAAGCCAGTGAAGCGATTTCGCTGGTCGGGGCCGATGAAACGGATTGGCCCCCGTGCATGCAGAAAATCGTTGCAGAACTTGCCACGGGCGTCAACGTCAACCACTTTGGTCGTCTGTTTTTGGCGTCCATGGCGTCCACCTTAGCGCTACCAGAGGAATCGTGTGTGAATTTTTTCCGCGGAGCGCCCGATTTCAGCGAAGGCACGACCACCTATCAGGTTCAACACGTGTACCAGCACGGTTACACACCATCGGGTTGTGGGAAACTGAAAATCAACCACAACTGTCCAGTTCTCCCGGGTGACAACAAGACGTGCGATCAATCCTGGATGGATCACCCACTCAAGTACATCAGAGCCACTCAGCGCTGGAAACGATTGACACGACCAAAGGCAGAACCGGCGCCGGAGACCAACCATTTGGAGAAAGTAAACAACACTCCCGACAATGTCGGGGATGCCAATAAATGAGAGAACATTCATCACGGTTCATGCATGAGGGCGGCATTGGTTCATCCAAGTCAAATCCCCCGTTGCTTTACCGATTGTTCCGATGGCTGTTCAAGTTCATCACCAGCATTTGGTTTCGAGAGATCAACGTCGTGGACGATGAATACATTTCCGATGAAGCGGGCGTGCTGTTTCTCACGTGGCATCCAAACGGTCTCATCGACCCCATGTTGATGACCGCACGATTGCCAGGGAAGTTGTCGACTTTGGTCCACCACGGTATGTTTCGAGTTCCCTTTGTCGGCTGGGTTTTCCGGAAAGCCGGCGTGATCCCCTTCGGCATGAAATCAAAGGGTCGGGTGAACATTGGCTTGGGCCCGACCACATCGGAAGTCCTTGATGAGATGTCCGAAGAACTCGCTTCTGGCGGCCAAGTGCTGATGTTTCCTGAAGAATCCACTCACGACCATGCCACGGTGCAGCGGGTCAGGTCCGGAGCGGCACGCATTCTTCTTTCAGCCAGCCGCCAGGCAGACGCTGCGGGAAAACCCAGACCGCGCGTCGTTCCGGTTGGCCTGCACTATTCAGCATCTCACGTGTTCAGGGAACGGGCCGCCATCGTACTCGAAAGGGCAATGCAACTGCCGCCTATGCCCACGGAGGGCAGCAACACCGCGGATGCAGATCAGGCATGGGTGGCGACCGTGACCAAAGCATTGGAAGTTGAATTGAAGCGAGCCAACTTGTCCAAAACGTCGTGGGAAGAACGAACCTTGATCTGGAAAGGACGGGCCTTGGTTCGTGCCGAAAAGCAACGCCAAGCCGGTCAAGCCGTGGGCCGGGTTTCCTACGCAGAGGCGATTGTGGGAGCGCGGCGACTGAGGGCTGGGTGGGAATACATGGCCGAACACGAACCGGAGGTGACACAACAACTTGTTCACGACTGCCAACATCATTTTGACGACCTTGAAGCCCGCTCAGTCTCCCCCTATGACATTGACGCTCGGCCTGAAGAGGTGACAAATTTTGGCGCAGTCAAAGCTTTTGGTTCCTGGGTATGGGCGCTGATTTGGATGTTTGGCCTCGTTACATGGGGCGCCATGATTGGAAACTATGCCCCGTACAAATTTCAGAGTCTTCTCGAGCGCTTTACTCGGCGGGCAGGTGTGAACGATTCGATGCAAGGCAGCATCAAAGTGCTGACCTCGGTTGTTCTCTTTCCCTTGTGGTGGTTGACCTTGGCGATCACGCTGACATGGCTGCTGCTTGACCCGTTGAGTCCTTTGCATCAAGCCTTCGCTGCGCATCAAGTGCTTCGGTTCGTCACCCTTCTCCCTGCGGCAGGGATGTTCATTGTGTTCATCTTGTTTTGGCCGTTGAGCGCCCGTGCCCACATGAATCTCTTTGCTCGCTGGCTGCGAGCCAGTCGCAGGTTGCGTCAATGGCAAGCGTGGCAAGACGAGAGCAAGGATTGGGACGTCTTGTGGTGCGGCAGCAA
>QXXW01000135.1:0-18971 GCA_009887255.1 Candidatus Poseidoniales archaeon
GTTGTGGATGGGGCTGCTCTTCTCACGGGGTCAAGGCAAGCGCTTGATTTGAACACCGCGCTCAACAATTCAACAACCGAATGGAGCGGCTTGGAAAACATTCGCATTGAGAACGGTACCTTGAGCATCGAGGGTGGAGGCCTAGAAGAACATCGCCTGACCATGTGGATCACCCAACCCACCCTCAATACAGCGGGCAACCTCACGCACACGCACTTGGCGAGCAGAGCCTTGACGCTCAACACTTCACAAGGATCGTTAAATTTGACCAACCTCTCGTTGTCAAGCAATGGGACAGTTGTCCTCATGCTGGAATCTGAGGGGCCCAAACGGTTGACAGTTGCGTCCTTGGCACCCACGGGAAGCATGGACCTCATAGGGCCTGAAGAACCAGAAGATATCGGTGCACGAGATGATGTGCCTTGGCTTCTCCCAGCGTTGATTGGAACGGCGTTGATCACCGCTCTCGCACCGGCCATGCTTATGCATCGCAGGCTGATGAACCACGAACCCCTTGGCGAAAGTGAATGAGGTAGGTTCAAAAAGAGACGGTAGGTCGCGAGGAGTGCGAAGTTGTTCGCAAGTGATTCTTATGGTCAAGCCAGCACGACTCCACACCCGCTTCGAACGTGCACGAATCATCGGCGCCCGTGCCCTCCAAATTGGAATGGGAGCCCCCCTCTACGCTACAGAGGAAGTGCTGCGACAAGAGTTCATGGACGAGCTTGTCTCTCTCTACGGCCTTGAAGAAGCCAACATCCGTTTCGTCCTCGACCCCTTGAAGATTGCCCTATACGAGTACGAAAATCATCTCATCCCCATCGATATCGATCCTCACCTTGACGAGTGAGCGATCAAGAACGGGCATTGAACCCGTAAAACGACGGTTCTTTGACATCAGGAAGTGCACTTCGTTTCACCAGCAACGTTCGAACAGCCCACAAATCGACAAACACACGATACGCCGTGGTGGCGTCGAGATAATCCACACCGCTTGACCCGCCCGTCCCCATTCGTCGGCCGATGGTACGCTCCACCATGCGTGCGTGATGAGAGCGGAACAAGACCATGGACTCCTCCAACTCGACCATGCTGTCAATCAATCGGCGTGGCCAACTCAGGAGGGGGAGTTCACGGTAGGATTCAATGAACAGCAACCCTGCACGAGCCCGGTTTACCCGGCCCTCCTCGTCCATCAGGAACGTTTTGGCAGAATCAACGCCGGCCTCCAGGCGACCACGGATGGCCGTTTCATCGCCGTGACCGATGGCCACCATGTGACGAACAACGCCGTCGATGTGGTTGGTCATGGTTTCAAGGTGCCCATCAACATACGCCTCCACGGTCGCCTCATCACCCGAATCTTCGGGCGAAGAACCGTGGATAGGGGTGCGTGTTAACCATTCCATGAGAACATCGTTCAAGGATGGCATCGACGCGGTCTCTTGGAGTGAGGCAAGAGCGTTGTCTGGAACCTTTCCTTCCTGATGCAGGCGTTCCATGTGAGCCAAAGGATCCATTCCTCCCATACGTTGTTCGTTGGCAAGACCCAGCAAAACCTCCATTTCCCTCATTTGCCAGGATTCAAATCCAGACGAGGTACCGAGCTTGTCCCTGAACGCAAGGAAGTCTTGAGGCGACAAAGTTTCCATGACCTTCCACTGGTCGGCTAAGAGACGGAAGATTTCCGTGACGCGCTCCAAGTGCCTCACGACCACGGGGATGTCCTGTTCAGCGACTGAGGAACGATTGAGAAGATTGCGGGCTTCCTTCAACTCCCGAAGAATCAATTTGAACCAGAGCTCAAACGCCTGGTGGACGATGATGAAGTGGAGTTCATCGTTGGATGGTTCGGGGCTGTACCCTTCGGGCCCATCCTGCAATCCCAACAGCGATTCAAGTTGCAAATAGCCACCGTACGTCATGCGTACCTCGGAAGACGGACTCGACATGCCTCCCCACGGCCAACGACGACTCATGAACCCTTACCACCGTGGGACAAGACGGTGATGCTTTTGCAACTCAGAGGAGGCCGACAAGTGGAGAACTCGGACGGTAACCCTCATAGAGCCAATACGAAACCCCTCCGCATGGGCGTGTCTTACGATGCCGTGCGGGCTTGGCTGAGCGAGTACGACCCCTCGTCCATCACCATTGGCGTGGTGGCCTCTCACTCCTCTCTTCAAATCCTCCACGGGGCCAGAATGGAAGGTTTTCGAACCCTCGGAATCGCTGTTGGTGAAAATCGGCGACGGTTCTATCAGGCCTTCCCGGGCGCCGAGCCAGACGAATGGCTTCTTCTCGACGATTACCGTGAAATGCTTGATCACGCAGAATGGATGCGTGAAAAGAACGTCATCATTGTACCTCATGGGTCACTTGTTGAATACTTAGGTGCCCACAACTTCCGCTCCCTCGAAGTTCCTACCTTTGGCAACCGGAACATCCTGCACTGGGAATCCAGTCGTGCCCTCCAACGTCAGTGGCTTGAGGACGGTGGCTGTACGATGCCAAAGGTCATCGAGGACCCACACAACATTGCGGGACCTGTCATCGTCAAGTACGCTGGTGCAAAAGGCGGTCGCGGATATTTCATCGCCAGAGACTACAGAGATTTCCGCCGCAACGTCGACATTGAAGAAGAATTCACCATCCAAGAATACGTCTTGGGTTGTCGCTACTACCTCCATTTCTTCTTCGATCCGACGGCCACCGACGGTTTCCAAGTTCAAGGCAGAGGAGCAATGGCAGGGCAAAACCTCGGTCGGTTGGAATTGCTCTCCATGGACCGACGCGACGAAAGCAACGTAGACGAATTTTACAAGTTGGGTTCACTACGTGACCTTCGTGAAATGTCCCTCGAACCGTCCTTTGTGGTGACTGGAAACCAGCCCGTCGTGATTCGGGAATCGCTTCTGCCACGGGCCTTTGAGATGGCAGAAGGCACCGTCGCTGCATCCTACAACCTTGAGGAGGGTTCTCGAGGTATGCTTGGTCCGTTTTGTCTCGAAACCATCGTGACCGACCAGTTGGAATTCAAGGTGTTCGAAATCAGTGCTCGCATTGTAGCAGGTTCAAACCCGTTCATTGGAGGATCACCCTACTCTGACATCAACGAGCCGTTCATGTCTACCGGCCGTCGAATTGCACGAGCCGTTCGAAACGCCATCGAAAGCGGACAACTTGACAACATCATCTCTTGAGGTTGCAAATTCACCTCAACCAAAACGACCTTTAGGCCTCCTGACCGGTTGGTTGAGTTGGTTTTTCCAGCATCCAGGAGCTCAATTTGAGGACCACGCACGCCAACCCAGCGGAAAGCACGAACAACACCGCTCCCGTGTAGCCGGGGGTGCCTATACCCACTCGAACGATCACCGTTGATAGTACAAAGCCTGTGTTCCTCGCCAGCTGGGTAAAATCGGTGATGTGCTTGTAGGAAACCAGAAGGATGACAATGTCCGAGAGAATCAAACATGTGAAGAAATCCAAGAAAAACAAGGTCCTGCTCAAACCTCCGTCGCCGTCCAGGACGCCAATCAACCACGAAGAGAATGAGTAGAACGCTACGAGGATGTACACCACCGCTAAGAGGCAGGCAAGATCCTTCTTTTGCATCACGAACAACTGGATTGGAATATCTTTTTCGCCAAGCGTGTTGGATGTGTTGGTCAACGAGCGAAAGTACAACGAGGTTCCAAAGAGGATCACGAACACAGCGGCTTCAATGGCGATGAAGGTCACCTCCGGGGCAATCACTGTGGAGTCGGAAGTCCTCACATCGGCAAGATTCTTGAAAATGTCCCGGACGACGAGAAGCGTTACCACCTCGAACTGCTTCCCGATGGAATTGGAGAACGATTCCGGAATGGCTCGAATCAATTCGTACACCTCATAGGCCAGAATAATGGAAAAAGGCGTGTAAAGTGAATCCAAAAACGAGTCTGTGAGATCTGTCAAGCCCTCCACACGCAGGATGTCGGTGCTGTACATGAAGCACGCCGAGAGGTGGAGCAAGAAACCTCCAATAGCGAGATTAATGGCAGTGTTCCTTACGAACGTGTCGGTTGAGTTACTGAGAACCACACGGTGAAAGGTGGACCTCATTGGCTTGTGGTTTTTCCTGTAGAACCTAAAGAGGGTTGTCTTTGTCTTCAATCCCATATCGGAGGTTTTGGGGCTTGTAACCCGCTGCTGAGAACAGGTCAGAATGAGGTTCAATCATCGCTGTCGTCAGCGCTATCGGCCAAAGCGTCGAGGTCTGGGGCGCCGGGAAGATGTTCCTCCGTGTCGGGTGTGTTGTCCGTCATACCGCCTTGAGCCGCTTTGAGTTCATCTTCCAACTCTTTGCGACGCACCTCCCGTTCCTCGGTCGATGGGAGGGTGAATTCGGCCACCTTCATGATGGGATCTCCTGTCGACAATTCAGCATTGAACTCCAGCAAGTCACCGCCTTGGTTGACGATAATTTGGAACTTGGTTGGGTCGTTGCTCTTACGCTTGTTGTGCTTCTTGTAGTAGTGGACAAACACCTGATAGGTGCCTGCAGGAGCTGTGCCGTCCTCCCAAAAGACGTTCTCAACTGGCTTGCGAGTTTCTGCTCGAACGTTGGCATCAACATCGAGTTCTCCACCGCAAGCAGATTTTTTGTTGCCCCCGTGAATTCGCTCACCCGAGGGGCAGACGACATGGAGATCGAGGTCGTTGTAGTTGTTCCACATCAAGGAGACCTGGACATCGGAGGATTGAGCCCCTTCCCGTTCCAGACGGGCTTGAAGTTCTGACAATGCCCGTTGTGCAGCAGCACGGGATTCGACCATGGCCAAATTCTCAGCGGCAGCGATTTCTTGTTGGCGTTGAGCCTCGGCTTCTTGCATCTCAGCTTGTCTGGCGTCTTCTTCAGCCGAACGATCGGGGACGTCAACACCTGAGGCGCGGAGTTGTTCTTCCAGTTCCCGACGACGTGCGGCTCGCTCCTCGATTGAGGGCAGAATGAATTCAGTCACCAGCATGATGGGGTCGCCCATGGAGAGCTCACCGTTGAATTCTTGAGGATCGCCTCCTTGGTTGGCGATGATTTGGAATTTGGTCGGGTCTTTGCTTCGACGCTTGTTGTGCTTTTTGTAGTAGTGAACATACACTTGATACTTGCCAGCCGGAGCGCTACCATCTTCCCAAAACACGTTCTCAACCGGCTTGCGAGTTTCGGCCCGAACGTTGGCATCAACGTCAAGTTCCCCTCCACAGCCCGACTTCTTGTTGCCTCCATGAATTCGCTCACCGGAGGGGCAAACGACGTGAAGATCGAGGTCGTTGTAATTGTTCCACATAAGAGAAATTTGGACATCCGAGGATTGTGCACCCTCGCGTGCGAGACGTGCCTGCAATTCGGACATGGCCCGTTGAGCCGCTTGACGCGATTCGAGCAGTTCTTCTTCACGAGCGGATTCAATTTCTTTAAGACGCTGGGCCTCCGCTGCTGCCATGTCGGATTGGCGTTCATTTTCGAGCTCAGCTGCAAGCCGAGCTTCTTCAGCTTCGCGTTCCTGTTGGCGCAACTCGGCTTCCTGTTGCTGCAGCAGCAAAGCAGCCTCTGTCTCTCGACTGCGACGTGCCTCTTCCTCCTCCCTGCGACGACGGGCGGCCTCTTCCTCCGCCTCTTGGTTGTCTCGTCGCTGATTGAATCGAGCTTCAGCAGCTGCACGGTCGCTTTGGTTGGAGTTGCGCAGCATATCTTGAACCATCGACAGTTTCCGATCAAGGTTCTTTTTTGCCTTCCCAAAGCCCATACCTGAGTGCTGACCCATCAGGCCCTCGGCTGACATGCCGCTTTGGATGTTGATGGGTGCCTCTCGCCTCACCAGAATGAAGAGCAGACCCATTAGAAACGCCCCTCCTAGGGCGAAGGTCAACACATAGTCTGCGGGGTCCATGGGCTGTCCACGACCAGCAACCACTTCAAACATGCGACGGTGTTCAACCGATACAGGATAGGCTTTCAAACACAAGAACCTACAGGCTTGTCCATGCGAGAGGTCCAATTGGTTTGGGATGCACATCCCGAACAAACCACCGTATTCGGTGGTTTGACCTCTGTCCTCGAATCCATGGAAGTGCTGAGTCATTTGGAAATCGCTGAGGATGGCGTTCGTCAAATCATTGCCCCTGAATTCTTACCGGGAAAGACTGTTGAGGATTTGGCAAACCTTTCCTTCCTGAAAGTCGAAAAACACTTTGAAGCCAACGGAACCATGGTGGTTTGGAACAGTCATCCACTTGTGAGCATGGCATCGAAGGTCGACAACATCCACATCCTGCCACCTTACGGACTGGCCAACAACGAGGTCAAGTTAACCATCAGAGGCCTGCCTCAAACGGTAGCCGCCTTTGTTAAATTGTGCAGGATGAGCCTTCCACCCAAACACATCAGGGTCCAAACGGTCCGGCAACCAGAAAGTTTCCTCAAGGAATTGTTGTCCTCTCGACAATACGACTGCTTCCAACTCGCCTCAAAAAACGGCCTCTACCATGGCAAGGAAGGCGTCACGTTGCAATTTTTGGCGGACATGCTCGGCATTGCCCGTTCAACCTTCCAAGAACATCTAAAAGCAGCAGAGAACGCGATTTTAGCCCAAACAAGTCTGGATTTGCTCGAGGAAGCCTAAAGCAAACCTTTGATGGATATCGGCTCTTCCCCCAGCCATGAGCAACGCCTTCAATCCCGCTGAAAAGGCAAAGCGACTCCAGCGATTGTTCCCAGGCGGAAAGGGGGTGTGGATTCCCATTGACCACGGAGCCAGTGATTACCCCTGCGAAGGGTTGGATGACTTGGAGGCCACCATCACTGGCCTTGTTGAGGCTGGTGTTGATGCCATTGTAGCGCAAAAAGGAGTCGTGAACCACTATCACGGCCTGTGCGAAGGAACCTCAACTTCCATGGTCGTGCACTACTCCGTTTCAACTCGGCACGGAGGGGCCGACAGCAGCAACAAAGTGCTCGTAGGTCACGCTGATGAGACGGTGTCTCGTGGCGGAATTGGCGTGTCAGCACAGGTCAACATGGGCTCACCTGAAGAAGCCGCCATGATCGAACGGATGGGCCAACTCAATCGAGATGCCCATCATCTCAGCCTCCCCTCCTTTGGCATGGTCTATGCGAGAGGAAACAACTTGAATCCGGTGGAAGGAGACGCCACCAACGGTCAAATCCATGCGGTTCGCCTTGCTTTCGAATTGGGATGCGACGCTGCAAAAACAACTTACATTGACGATGAAAAGGCGTTCAAATCCCTCACCTCCAGCGTCCCCATTCCCGTGCTGGTCGCCGGGGGGCCACTGACCACCAACACCGTCGATGTTCTCTCTACGGTGGAACGAGCCATGAACCACGGTGCCTCGGGCGTATGCATGGGCCGGCAGGTGTTTGCGCACCCCAAGCCAACGGCTATGGCTGCAGCTCTTGTCAGCATCGTCCATCACGGCTTGAGCGCAGAGGAAGCCGTTGCAAAGCATGGGTTGTGATGGCATGGAAGTATGGCTCAACCAACCTGATGATGGGACTGAACTTCCCCAAGGAGTTGATGCACGGTTTACTGGTAGCACACCCTCCTCTCACATGTGGAGAGAAGGAGACCGACTCATGTTGGGCACCAACGTCGTTGGCGCAGCCCTCACGGTTCGAGACGGTGAGGACCAAATTACGGGTCTGGAAACGCTTGGTCTTGTTGAATGGCTGCTGGTGGAGTTCACAACATGGTCCATGATTCCCCTCGAAAACCTCATTGCTCATGCTGAACACACACCCACAAAAATTGCAGCGGTGATCACCGAGCCAATGCAGGCCCAAGGTGCAGGGTTTGCCCTTGAACACGGTGTTGACGCTTTGGTGGTGATGAACACGCCTTCGTTGATTGAAGCATCGCTGAGTGTGAAGGCTCAGCGGACGGCGCAAGAGGAAGACCCCCTTGTGTTCGATGAATCGATTTCTCTGCTGACCATGGACATGAAGCCCGCTCTGGTGGAATCGATTGAAGCCGTTGGGATTGGAGAACGTTACTGCTTGGATTTCATCAGCCTCTTCGACGCCAACGAAGGCGTGCTTGTTGGTTCCAGTGCAAATGCGATGGTTCTCGTTCACAGTGAAACCATTCCCTCATCGTTCGTACCAACTCGCCCGTTTCGTGTGAACGCCGGTTCACCTCACAGTTACATCCTGATGGCCGACGGTCGGACGAAGTACCTCTCCGAATTGGTGACGGGCGATGAGGTGGCTGCCGTAACGGCTCAAGGCGCAACGCGGTCGGTGGTGTTGGGCCGTTTGAAGATCGAACAACGGCCAATGCTCAAGATTGGATTGAAGCATTCCTTGAACAATGACGGCAACCCATATAGGTTCCATGTGTTCATGCAGCAAGCAGAGACGGTACGCCTCGTGTGCCCTGCCCCAGAAGCACGCTCTGTTACCTCTTTGAACGAGGGGCAAAGCGTCCTGACCGCTATCGGCGGAGGAGCGCGGCACATCGGCGTGCACGTCTCCACGTCGATGGAGGAACGTTGAGTGGCAGTTCTTGGGAAAGGAACCGCTCATGGCGGTTGCAGTTTGCTCCATGTCTTGGCTATGGGGCAACCGTTACATTGGACCTTCCCGTTACCGTCAAATTGCTGGACCGTGAAAGCAAGAAAGGTCCACCAAACGACCCGGACCATTTGCTCAACGCTGTGCTTCACGCTTGGTCAACTGCCGGTTACACACTTCCAAAAGGGCTCGAGAGCCGAGACTTGCACTGGAGAGTGGATTCGAAGATTCCGTCTCGTCAAGGCTTGAAATCATCTTCTGCTGTTGCCGTCGCTGCCCTTCGTGCCATCGCTGATGCTGTTGAAGAACAACTCGACGATGCCGAAACAGTTGAATTGGCCGTGGAAAGCCAAATCCATGCCGGAGTAACCATCACAGGTTCGGTGGGCGACACATGGGCTGCAGCCACATCAGGTTGGAAATTGGTGGACCCACAACAACCGATCAGGGACGGTGTTCTCCTCCAAGGGGAGGTGCCCGGAGGTGAAGATTGGGACGTGGCCATCGTGTTGAGGGGTGAGCGGAAACAACGGCCCAATCTTGAGCAGTTTGCTCCTCATGCGACCGCTTTTCAGCAGGCATTGAAGGCGTTGCAGGAGGGGAATCTACTCATGGCCATGACGTGGAACGGTCGTGGTGTTGCAGCCGCACTGAGCGATATTGACGGACGAAAGTTGGCAAATGACGCCTTCATGAACACGGCACGTGCTGCTGGAATCACGGGTTCGGGGCCTGCTGTGGCCATTCTGGTCCCCAAAAACCAGCCCCAAGCCATGAAACGAATTGACCGTTGGATCACCTCACGCTACCAGGGTTCAGAAATTTTAATGACGGAATTTTTGAAACCAATTGAAGAACAACGGTGAGCCGTGAACACCTTCTTGAAGGCCGGTTGGCAGGGAGGTTTGAGTTCTCATGCATATGAACCTCGGTGAAGTGATTCAAATCACTCTCTACGGGTCAAGTCATGGACCGCATGTTGGCGCTACACTGGTTGGTGTGCCTGCTGGCTTGGTTGCGGATTTTGAAGGCATTTCAAACGCCATGGCTCAACGTCGACCAGGTGGAACCTTCGCGAGCAAAAGAACAGAAGCGGATGAAGTCCATTGGTTGTCAGGCATCTCAAACGGCCTAACCAACGGTCAACCCTTGGAATGCAGGATTGAAAACACGGATGTTCGTTCGAAAGATTACAGTTTTTTGCCCGACCACCCCCGGCCAGGCCACCAAGACCTCGTAATGATGCGGAAAACGAACGGTGAGGCAGATTTGCGAGGCGGTGGCACCTCAAGCGCCCGGATGACCGCCCCCTTGGTAGCGATGGCTGCGCTTCTTCGACCTTGGTTGAAGCAGCATGGTGTTGAATTCATCGCCCAAGTCGGTAACATTGGGGGCATTGAAGCAAAGCCCATCGAATTCTGCCCTCCACGGTACGCTTCGACGCTCTGCCAAGAACTTCGATGCATGGACCCTGATGCTGCGGAACACATGGCTTCATTGATCAACGCTACGAGAAAAGAGCGAGATTCTCTAGGTTCACGGGTTGATTTGCTGGTCACTGGATTGCCAATGGGCGTGGGTGAGCCTTGGTTTGATGGTCTTGAGCCTGCATTGGCTCGTGCCATGATGGCTGTTCCTGCTGCAAGGGCCGTCGAATTTGGTCACGGCACCAATGTGGTCGACATGCGAGGAAGCGTCCACAACGACATGTGGGGGGGCACCGCTGAGAATCCTCAACTTGAGGGTGAACGCCCCGATGGAGCCTTGGCTGGCCTTGCTTCCGGTTCTCCGTTGCGATTGAGGGTGAGTCTCAAACCTCCATCGAGCATTCCTCAGGCGCAAACAACGTTGAACTTGAGAACAAACCGGAAGGAACCGTTGCTGGTGAAAGGACGTCATGACCCTGTTCTTGCCCCCCGGGGTGTCGCTGTTGTGGAGGCCATGGCGGTTTTGGTGGTCACCGACCTGATGGTTCGTGGCGGATTCTTGGAGGAGTGAAGCATGGAAATTCACAAGTTTGGGGGTTCTTGTCTTCGCGACTCGAGCGATTTGTCACGAATCGCTGGTGTCCTTGGTGAGGTTGATGGAAACACGGTCGTGGTGGTTTCAGCTCTCTGGGGGACGACAGATCGACTGATGCGTGCTGCGAAAGAACCTCGTTATGCTGGCCGATTGGTGAACGATTTGGCCTCCCAACACCTCAGATTTGCTCCTTCCATCGTTGATGACCCCGCATACGAACGTTTTCAGAGGGTTTTGAAAGGCATTGAATCGTCTTTAGCCACCCTCGCCACGGATCGGGAGGATCGGAACGCTCACAATCTGTTGTTGGCAGCAGGCGAACGGCTTTCCGCCCTGGTGGTCGCTCACCAATTGAAACAACAAGGGCTCGATGCACACGCTGTTGGGGCGGAAGACATTGGCTTGATGCTCAACGGCGTGTCCACTGCAGACAGTGTTGATTTGGAGGCTTCAAAAGCCAAGTTGGACAGAATTGCCCTCGAAGGATTGCCCGTGATCACGGGATGGTTCGGAGAAGGGAAGGACGGACGCCTGGCGTTGTTGGGCCGAGGAGGCAGCGACCATACGGCAACCGCTCTGGCAGCGTTGTTGAACGCCTCAAAGGTGGTCCTGTGGAAGGATGTTGACGGCATTCATCCTGTCAACCCCCGATGGGGCATTGCCACCACACCTGTTCGCTATCTTGGGTACAGTGAAGCCATCGAATTTGCCAACGCCGACGCCACCATACTCCATCCAGCGACGGTCGAACCGGTGTTGAAAAGAGGAATCCCCATTGAAATCAAGCATTTGGGTGCCTCGAATCCAAACCAAACATGCACCACGATCGGGCCCGACATTCACATGACCTCTGGCATCAAAGCCATGTCCTGTCAGCAAAAAGTGGCCCGATTGCGCGCTTCCCTCGCCTATGTTCACGATTCACCCAACTTACTCAGTGAGGTTTTGCAACGATTCAAGGCACAGTCCATTCGTCTGTTAACCTATCAAGTCCGAGACCGTGAGTGGGAATTTGTTGTACCACAGCACGAGGTGAACAACGTTTGCAACGTGTTCAAGGATGTGGGTTTGGAAGAAACCCACGAATATTTCGCAGCGCTTGTAAGTTTGATCGGCTGTGATGAAGCGACGTTGTCGAACATCGATTCTTCAGAATTGTCCCGCTGGACAGAGGAAACGGTGTACACCGCACAACACACCTCACACATGTTGATCCAACGTGGCGATGTCTCCACGTTAATGGGGGAAGTGATGAGCAAGCTGCCTGTGAATCGAGCCGTCTAAGGCGTTCACTCAGCCCGGCGTTCACGGAATCGTTGCAGGTGTGTGGGCAAGTTCAACCCGAAAAGAATCCCTACGACGATGAACACAAACAGCGTCCCCAACGCAACCCCGTAGACCGAAGTCAACTCGACAGATTCTCGCATCCTGGTTGCGGTGTCTTCAGAGAAGATTCCAACAAACCAAGGCAGGATGCTGTTGGCCGACAGGACGAACCAGGCCAGTGCCGTAGCGATGATGGGGTTCAGCACCAGAGAACGGTGATACTTTGACACAATCTTCTTCGGGTTCATTACGTAGACCTCGTTGGTGCGAATGCTGGTGTCGAGCATGGAGTAGCGGATCACACCATTGTTCAATTCAAAGTACATGATGAGAAGCACCGAATACACGACCACCAACACGGCCAACATACCGGGGTTGTCTTGCAGCCCCAGAACGTCGCTGGAAAGCGAAGTTTTTGATGAAGCAAAACGAAGGATGGCCAAGATGAACAGCAAGTTGCTTACCAAGGAAAGGCGAGCGTCACGCTTCAACGTGCCCATGAACCCGCAGACGGTTGCGCCGCCAATCACGACAAGTTGAATCAAATTAGCAAGGCCAAGGCTACCGGTAGCCAAGTACCACATGGTGCCTTCAGGAGGAGAGATCATGTACGTCAACAGGGCAAGGGCCACAAGGACGCCGTAGACGGCAATCTGGAGGTTCTGAACCATCTTGTCAGGTGGAAGGAATTTCATCTTGGGAACCAAAGGCCCTCCGAGCAAACTCTCAATGAACGAGGGAATGGCCACATCTGGAATCGCATCCTGAGGGATGCTGCTACCAGACCCAACTTGACCGGCGGCCTTCTTTCGCGACGGTGCGGAGGAACGAACGACTTTACCGTCGTAAAGATGTGAAGTATCGCCTGATGGTTTGTTGATTGTCATCCATGCTCACCTCAGAATCCGCGTGCGCCAGCCAAGGCAGTTGATAGGAGCATGTCAGGCTCCCAATCCATGATGTTGACACCCAAACCACGAAGTTCTCCAATGAGGACGTCTCGTTCGGTTTTCATGACCTCATAGCCGGTCCGATCCAAACGCTTGGCATCGAATTCAAATTCGAGTGAGGATGGTGACAACACCGTCACGTCGAAGTCCCGAGCTCTGAAGTCCCTCAGAGCATTGACGATGGTTGGGTCTTCTTCCAAGTTGGAGAGGAAGATGATCGGACTGCCTTTGTTGATGTGAGGCAAAATACGATTGACAACCACCTGCAAGGGAATGTTTCCTCGTGCAACGGCACCGGCCAGTTTCGTCAAGATGACATAGAGTTGCTTCTTTCCTGTATCTCGGTCAACGCTGACAACATCGTCGCCGTAAACGATGACACCCACCGAATCTCTTCGCCCCAAGAAATACTTGGCCAGGGAGGCAGCAGCCCTTGTGGAGTACACCAAAGCGTTTCTTGAAACCGGTCCGGTTTCAGCGACGGCTCGCGAATCGACGATGATGATGATATCGGAAACAGCGTCGCGCTCTCGTTCGTTCACCATGAGTTTTCCAGAACGAGCGTAGGCGGACCAGTTGATGGCTCGGAACGAATCGCCCTCAAAGTATTCACGCAGGGAGTAAAATTCGGACCCCGGTCCTGGCTGGCGAATGTTGACGGCACCGGTGAAGATTTTAGGCACACGGGATTTCACGAAGGTCTCCTTCAGGTCTTCCATCTTTGGGAACACGAGGAAATCGTTGTAAACATGCAATTCTTTTTCCTTGTGAAACAAACCAAAGGCGTCTTGAATTCGAACCGTGACTGGACCAAGACTGTAGAATCCCCGCAACGGGCACTCAACAGTGTATTCGATGTACGTCTCACGGCGAGGACCAAGCTCCATCAAGATGTAATTCGCTCCTTCTTTGATTCGCATCACTTCGGGAACTCGGTCACGTACTTCCAAAATCTTGGGCAACGCTGAGGTGTTTTGCATCCTCAGCGTAACGTTCAGTTCGCCATCCTCAAACATCCGAGCGCTGGAGAGTTTTCGCATGGCAACGACATTGCCAAGGGCGACCCCTTCCTCGCCAGTCCACTCTTCTGCTCGACGACCGCTGGCGGCCACGTCGGCGTGATTCCCCATGAGTGCAGCCCATGTCAAAAACACGAAGATGACGACAGCGATGGTGACGAGTTGGGAGTTGCGCAAGGTCAAACCGAGCAAGTACATGGCAACAGCTAGGCTACCAAGCATGGCTGACTTACGACTCCACATTTCACTTCACCTCATTCGTGGCGGTTCTGTCCCCTCAAACGGTGGGAACAGGCACTTCGCGCAGGATTGCTTGAATCACTTCACCTTGCTCAAGACCCTTGATTTGATGCTCGGGCTTGAGGATGATTCGGTGAGCAATGGCCAATTCTGAAACGGCCTTCACGTCGTCTGGTGTCACGAAGTCACGGCCGCGCAATGCAGCAGCGGCACGGGATGTCTTCAGCAAGGCTTGGGAACCACGAGGCGAGGAACCAACCAGAACACGTGGGTCTTCACGGGTACGGGAGACGATTTCCACCATGTACATGCGAAGAGCCGGATCGACGTAGACGTCTTCACAGGCTTGTTGCATGGCGATCACACGGGCAGGGTCGGTGATGACGTCGACGTCAACAGCGTCCTTTCCACGGTTGATACGGCGGGCGAGGATTTCGTCCTCGTCAGCACGGTCAGGGTAACCAACGGACATCTTGAACATGAATCGGTCAAGTTGAGCTTCAGGCAGAGGGTAGGTACCTTCCTGTTCCACTGGGTTTTGTGTTGCCATGACAATGAACGGAGCAGGCAACTTGTGGGTCACCGTACCGATGGTCACTTGCTTTTCCTGCATGGCCTCAAGCAGAGCAGCTTGTGTCTTGGGTGGAGCACGGTTGATCTCGTCAGCCAAAAGGAGGTTGCAGAACAAAGGTCCTGGCTTGAACGTAAATTCACCCTTTTTAGCATCGTAGATGTTGGTTCCGGACTTCTGGTGTACTCTGGTGCTTCGGCTGGGCCGGAGCGGCCGGTGCTGCGGGCGCAACAGGTGCGGCGGGCGCTGCTGGTGGTGCAGGGGCCGGAGCTGCTGGCGGTGCAGGTGCTGGCGCGGGCGGTGCTGCTGGGGGTGCTGGGGGTTGCATGTTTTTTCCTCCTATGTTCAATTGCCCCAACGACGGATATGAGGGATCAATTCCCTCAATTCTTCGTTGGAGTAGGAACGGTTTGAACTCACAAGTTCAACCAATCGGGGTTCGCGGACCATTTGCATGATCTCAGCGGGGGACTTGCGAGCAAATTCATCTCGTGTCAAGTCGTTAAACTGACGAACTTTCGAGAGAAACGCATCTCGAGTTCGTCGGTGGTATTGGGACGGGTCCAATTTGCTGGGTCGCTCCCTGAAGCGTGTCAGATCGAAGACATGGCGCCAGTTTTCTTTCTCTGGGACCACCATGATGGCGATGGCCAAAAGTGCGAACAGATTCAGGATAATGAGCCACTTCAACACGCCATCGCTGGTCAAGAGGACGATTGCCCCCATGGCTTCGGTGAACGGCATGGACAAGGCCCCAGAGACGTGTCGGCTCTCGTCGAACACGAGGTTGTAATTGCTTGCAAACCGTGTCACCGTAGCACTCATCTCGGGGTTGTCGAAATCCATCATGTCGTTGACGAGCGCCTCAAAGTACAGGGCGTTGCCGTTCCAGTTCGTTTCACCTAAGCCGTTGCTGAGGCCCTCTGAATCGGTGTCCCAGCACATGTGGCCGTTGGAGGTGTACACTTGACCGCACTGTTGTTTTCCTGTGGCTTCAGCCTCGTTCACGTCCCAGAGATGGTTGGCCAGGACAGAATGGTCGGAAACGAACACGATGCTCCCCGTGACCGCCACCTCGCCGTAGTCGCCGCCCGCCTCTGAATTGCGCTCATCGAGGGCAGCCTGACCAGGGTAGTCGATTCGGACGATCAGTCCGGTTTCACCCTCACCAAGAGTGGGGTTGTCTTCGCCTCGTCCCATGTCGAGAGCAGCGGAGGTTGAAGCGGCCGCCAAGACATGGACTTGACGCCCAGTGTCCGCTTGCTCGTCAAGAACTTGAATGGCGGTAGGGCGATGAAACAGGACGGGCATCCTGCAGTTTTCTACATTGGCTGAGGCCACGTCTTCAGGTTGACACGGGGTGGCTTTTTCTTCGCCCATTTGGTCGACACCTCGAGTCACACTGGCCACCGACCAAATCTTTCGAGTGTCAGGAGCGATCCTTTCCCCCGTCTCGGGGTTGACCACCTCGTAATACCGGCCCGTGGTGATGTCGTCCCTTACGGGTGTGTCAAAGAACTTGACGCCAAACTCTTCGGCAACAAGTTGGGCGTTGGTGGAATTGGATGCCAAGATCACCTTTCCACCTCGCTCAGTTACAAAACTGTGGACGGCGGCGGCTTCCGCTGCGTCGAAGGGCTTCTCCGGTGCAGCAATGACCAGAAGGGTGCGGTGAGGGTCTTGCCAATCGTTGACGAGCATGGGGGTGGACATGGTGTTGGCGACGTTGAAATCACCAAGACTCTCACGCATCAACGTGAGTTGTTGTTCTTGGAACTCATCTCCACTTTCATAGGGGGAGAAGACGGTGGTTTTTCCTGAAGAGACGAAGGCGATGACCGCAGTTGACAGAACGACGGAAACGATGAGTCCAACCATGAGCCATGCTTCGAGGCTCAGAGTTGATTTTTCACCTTCCGCCACACTGATTCCTCCTCTTGATGCTTGACCGCCGAGGTCTGCATTTGTCGGAGTTTCGTTCCACTCATAATGATTGCTGATGGGTGCTCAAGGAAATTCGTGCCATGCAAAGGTCAACGACCAATAAAAACCGTTGTGTAAGCCCACGATAAATTTCGATTGAAATTAGGGCAGGGACAACAATCGACGATTCGAGTATGCAACGGCCAACACCGCCATTCCAACAAACTCCCAAGCATGCAACCACGGCAACGCTTCTTCATCAACCCGAAGTTCGTTCTCATCGTCCTCGTCATCGCCGTCGCCTGGTGCATTGTTGTCGCTTTGAGGCGCCACAACGGCCACGTTCATGTCGGAAGAACGGGAACTTGCGTCACCTTCCGAGCCAATTGAAACGGTGACTTCACAGGTTCGTTCTTGGTGACTGGAGGATGCTTCCATGCGGAGCGTGACCTGAACACCATCGCCTCCGGAGGCCGTTACCGGCACGATCACGTCTTCAACCTCCTCAAGGCCGACGACCGAAAGGTGCGGACAACTTCGAATGGTGGCTTGACCGGTGGTGATGGCGTCCTGAGTGTTGCCGAAATTTCTCACGTTGAGTTGGAATTCGACCCATGAACCTGCAAAAAGTGTGTTCTCTGGGCTCGTGAGTTCTGGACTCAACAGGTACACTCGGGGGACGCTGACATCACCTTCCACCTCTTGTGTGCTCATTGAGGCCTCACCCAACCGCTCTTCTGCTGAAACGGTCAATGATACCCTGGACGAAGGAGAAAACGCTCGGACGTCTTCAGCCTGTCCGCCGGTGATGGTGATGGTAAAACTCTCGTTGGTCGAAGCGGGTATAGATACGCTGTCCGGCCCATCAAATTCAAACGGTGCAGTGTCGTCAAAATCGTACGTGATTTGGAGGTTCAATTCATTGGAACGTTCGTTGTTAACAAAAAGGACCAATTCACCCGACACGTCCCAATCGTTGTCCAAATCCACGAGGTAGGTTGAGTCCATATCGGTCGCCCAGCCGAGCTCCCATGAGGGAGGTTCGATTTGTGCTGATGCGTGAGGGACGAGGCTGAGCACGAACACCAAGAGCAGCCATCGTGTTCCTCGCATAACATCACCCAAGATCGCCCAAGGCGGTCAGTGCCCTTTTGGTCAGCACACGAACCATCTTTCGTCGGTATGCAGGGGGCAACGCCGTGTTGTTCACGGGTTTAACGGATTTTTGTATGCTAACGGCCAAGGCTTTGACATCCACTTTGTTGCCGTTGCCACCAAGGTGAGCCTCAACTTCTTCATCGTGGTTTCTTGGGATGGATTCCAAAGCGGTGGTGGCGATTCGAAGCGACCCGACATCACCAGGAATCCATGAGGCTGCAACGCCGGCTTCGGGAAAATCCCAGGATTCACGAACCCTGAGTTTCTGGTAGCTCCCCACGCGTTGAGAGGCGTCTTTGGGCAACTCCACCCGGAGAAGGAATTCACCTTCCCCAAGGGTGTTTTTCTTCATGCCGTCAAGTTCGTAGAACTCAACCAAGGGGATGGTGCGCTGCCCTTGGGGCCCAACGAGGACCACCTTCGCTTCAAGTGCCATCAAATTCGGTGCCAAATCGCCCTGATATGTGGCCACGCAGAGTGTGTTTTGATTCGGTATGACCCTGCAGTCTGCACCTGTTCCGCAGTCCGCTTTATGACACCAATCAATCGACCGTCGCCAGTCCTCGCTTTGATTGTACCAAAAGCAACGGGTGTCAAGGCAGAGGTTGCCACCCACGGTGGCGGTCCGACGAATCAAGGAAGATGCGATTTTTGCACCGGCTTCAGCCAACAAGGGATGAGCATCTGGGGAGGAAACAAGGCGTTCAATGGTCACGGTGCAGCCAATTGATGTGGAAGTCATATCGTGGGCTTCGACCACCTTCGCTAGGGAAATCACGTGGGGTTTCGTGTTGATTCGCCATTTGTAATTTGGGAGAACGTCGGTGCCGCCGGCAACCCAATCAAACGGCTCCCCCCGTTGCAGCAAATCCGATGCAAGAGCAACAGCCTCTTCCACTGAAACAGGGTGATGAAGTTCAAACGGTGGCATCAGCATCAGAACTCACCTCCCATGTGCCGCTGTTCTTTTTTGAGCCAGGCTCGCCCGGCAAAGCCCAATTCAGCGAGTTGGTCGGGCAACGGCTCATCGGCTTCTCGCCATCCTTCAACTTGGTCGGCAAGCGGCACGTTTGGATCGAATCCAAACAAAACACCGTTGACGTACGCAGACGTGTCCTCTGAGCGCTGTCGACGTTGATCCCGAATCCGGTGTTCGTTCGACCGCTCAACAAGGGTTGGCTGGAGAG
>QXXW01000136.1:0-3070 GCA_009887255.1 Candidatus Poseidoniales archaeon
TCGAAATCCACTGTCCCTTGGACGCGGGGGTTCAAATCCCTCTCTCGGCGCTCTCTCATCACCAATTGGTCTCCCTTGGAACAGGCTTCCAAGCAGAGGGTACCCTTTGATGCGGTGTTAGAGCAGAGGGTTTGGGACTTTTCCTTTCCTCAGACATAGAAGGCATCGTGATTGGTTGTCAATTCGGCCACCAAGTTCTCAGTGTTGGTTGGAGCCATCGAAATCAACTTTTCCTTCAACCAAACGCCATCCTGCTCAGGTAAATTCAAGCCGAGTTCGAACCAACTTTCCAGTTGTTCCAAGCAACGTTTTGCGCCATGAGCGTCCCGGCTTGCACCCACAGAGGTCGTCACGACACAAGAGGTGTGGATACCAAACAACGGGCCCATTGATGCCAACAGGGCAGAGACTCCGAACGCTCCACCTTTGGGCTCGTCTCGCCTCACATCAACGCCCATCTGTTCCAACTCAAATCGGTGAGAGGCTTCGCTGGCGATGAGGAAGGTCTCCTTTCGTGTCGCTTCTGCGGTCATGCCGACCACGACGAAGACCTGTTCAATGCCTTGTTTTTGGAAAAACAACATGATTTCCCGTGCCGTCTCGGTTTGTGGGCTCGGTTCGTTGGGTTGTGCTGCCCCTGCCAATGTCAAGATCACCTGACCGGTTGGTGTCGTGCAAGCGTGCAATGACAAATGAGGGGGGGTAAGGAGTCCATCGTCGTCCAATTTTGCAATGGGTGGCATGCCGGGAGGATACAAGCGAGCCACTTCTTCGCTGTCGTGCAACTCGCACAAGGCATCAATGGCGGTCTTACCAAGGTCACCCACTCCTGGAAACGCTACGAACACCATTCGATGAGATGGAAGGCTGGTGAAGTGTCCGTTCCACACGACTTGAACTGTCATGAAAAGGCCAAGGGCACAAATCGCGTTATAATGTTTGACACCGTTGGCGGCGTGACCGGCTCAGTTGGCCGGTACGCTGCTGGTCACCGTCATTCTTCTTCGAGAAGGGCTTCCATGGCTTCAGAAGCCGGTAGCGTGGGCAACGATTCCGCCCAAGCCGGGTCTTCGACCCTGTTCATCTTCCGGCGGATGCCAGCTCGGTGGTCCTCTGGCGACCACTTGAGTGGGGCTGCAGCTTGGGCGTTCCCTCCGCAAGCAGGGCAGGTTCGCTGCAGGCTGAAGGCTCCGCATTCGAGGCATTGTTGCATCAGTTGCTTGGCCATGAACTCACTCCCTGTGTGCGACGGCTTCCCCGCCTGCTTCGACCACGTGTTGAGTGACCGCAGTGGTCGCTTGTTCCCACATGGATTCTGCGACCTTGAAATCGGGAGCTCGGAGTTCCAAGCGGTAGTTGGGTGCACCGTCGTAAAAGCACTTGACGTCGATTTCTGCTTCCTCGTCGGTCAAGGATTCAGCTTTCAGGAGAGCGTCTCGAATCAGTTGAACGCCATTGATGTCGTTGACACTAAGCGTCAAGATGCCGCGAACTTCAACGAACGGCGGAATGATGTTTTCAACGGCGATTTCGATGAATGCGGCGATCCATTCGCCTTCGAAACCCGCTTCTTCCATGGCTCCAACCTGCATGGCGGCTTCCTCGAAGGCCGTGTAGAGGGTGCCAAAGGCTTCGCTGAGTTCCTCGGCTTGGTTTTTGACATCGTCTTCACTCCAGGACACCTTCTCTCCAAGGACCTTGAGGAGTTGATGAGCCCGTTGTTCGTTCTTCCATTCTTGGAGTCGATCTCGACGTCGTTCCTCTGAAACCGATTTCAGCGAGAGTTCAAGCGATGTCCCGTCCTTTCGGGTTCGCATCACTTTGCCAATGACTCGCTGCCCTTCGCGAACGTGAGCTCGAATGTTCTTGACCCACCCGCTGGCGATTTCACCAATAAACACAAACCCGTTGATGCCAGGAAATTCATCAAGTGAGGCGTAGGCGCCGTTTTGCTTGACGGTGGTAATGGATGCTACGACAAGTTCACCCTCTTGTGGGGGTGTGATGCTGGGCTTGTCCATGGAGGCTCAGCCTCCTTATGCCAGGGTTTCGACAACGGTGCAGCCCACGAGATCGGCTTTACCACCGGCGGGCTTGCTCAACACGGCGCTGCAAACGTCGCAAGAAATGGAGGACGTGGAGCGGGAGAAGACAATGGATTCGTTACCGCAATCGCGGCAGGATACTCGGAGGAAATAGCTAGCCATGGTGTTCACCTCAACGATCGATCAGTTCGAATTTCTTTGCACGCTTGCACGGTGCGTAGTGGGCCTTGCCCGTTTCCGTGCATCGGTAGAGGATGTTCACTCGCTTGGTCGGCTTTTCTCGGCCATCGGGTTTAGGACGTGGGAAACCACGGTAACCGGCCATGACTCGACGGAATCGTCGTTGACCCCAGCGGAGTTCGGAGGCTCGTCGCTTCTTGACGCGCTCCACGGTGTGCAGGGTGTGTTTGCCAGCAGAGGGGCTGTAACGCTTGACTTGACGGGGACGCTTCACCATGTAGACACCTACCAATCAGCCCACAAGGGTCGGGTATATATGCTCTCCGCAGGCTGTTTTGCCCTGAAAAAGCGGACTGCGTTCCCTTCATTGGGATGGACTATAAAGCCACCATCCCTCGTCAGAACAATGGTATCACCTTGGCTGTCGGTGTTCCTCGTTTGGATTCCCGGGGTTGTTGTCGTTGCGGGTGGCTTGCTGGCCCTCTTGTCAAAGCGAGGGATGGTTCGCCGAGCGGCAGGGGTGATGGCCGCCGTCTCTTTGCTCGCCATCATCACCACCCCATGGACCGTGCCTTCTTCGCCATCGAGTGCGTTTGGGCACTTTCTCGGTAGCCTCTTGGGTCCCCTGGTGTTCCTTGGGGTTGGCCTGTATTCAATCACGTTTTCCGGCAACATTCCAGTGGGTCAACTCAGCCCGACCGACCGGGTCACAGGGTTTGTCATGGTCGCCTTGGGTTCGGCTTGGCTGTTGGCTATGCACTGGTGGTTGATCACACCAACCTATCCCAATACGGTCAACACCTACTGGGTGATGTTTTGGTCGACATTCCTTCTGGTCTCGCCGG
>QXXW01000136.1:3080-3227 GCA_009887255.1 Candidatus Poseidoniales archaeon
CATCCCTCGTCAGAACAATGGTATCACCTTGGCTGTCGGTGTTCCTCTTTTGGATTCCCGGGGTTGTTGTCGTTGCGGGTGGCTTGCTGGCACTCTTGTCAAAGCGAGGGATGGTTCGCCGAGCGGCAGGGGTGATGGCCGCCGTCT
>QXXW01000137.1:0-12230 GCA_009887255.1 Candidatus Poseidoniales archaeon
TCGAAGGAATGAGAGTCCTTCATGATGGGCCACTACACTATACGAGCGTGGATGCTTCTGCGACCCGCCTTTCCTATTTAGCCGTCACGCAGGTCGGGTTCAACGTTGACTGAACCGTCTGAGAAATGGCGATGAACGGTTTCACTTTCATCCTTGGAGAAAACTATCAAACGAGGGGCTGAGCGGCTGAATTGAATTCAGTTTCAGTTGAGCCGTCGTTCGGCCCTTGATATACGGCCGCCACTGAATGTGAACCATGAACAAGCCAAACCCCCTTAGTAATTTGAAAATGAGCGACATGACGTGTGTTTCAGGTCATGCAGCCCATCCATCCTGGAATGCAAGAAACCGATCCGTGCTGGCCCACGGCACGGGATGTTTGCCAGAGGCAACATCTTCCATCGGATGGATGCCGATTGGAGGCAACGGTTCGGTCAAGACCACCCCCGCACTCTCAAGCACGATGCAGGCCTTGCACCAGCGATGTGTTCGAGGTGAGGCCTGATGAGTCGGACGAAGCGCATTCGCGCTGAGATCAGCACCTTTCTCACAGAAGTTGGAGAAGCCAACACCTCCGCCATTCTCGACCACATCAACAGCAGATTTCGATGGGGTGCGACCATGAATCAACTTGGCAACGTGCTCGCTCGAGATTCTCGCTTCGAAAAGGTGGGATTTAACGACGGCACGGACCTTGGCGGTTTTCGAACGAGGGTGTGCGTTTGGTCGATGGTTCTGGCTTAATCATGCACAGGAATGAAGAAGCCCGACCTGTTCGGTAAGGCATGGGTGTTCAATACTCAGCGCTGCTGGAATTGATGCGCCCCAAGAACCTCGTGTTGGCCGCCGCCACCGTTCCGTTGGGTGCTTACTTTGGCACACTCGTTGAACACCAAACGATGGACCCGCTCACCGTTGGCCTTCATGCGCTTGCCGTGGTCTGCTTTATGGGTGCAGGCAATGCCATGAACGACCTCAAAGACGCCGTCATCGACATCGACGCACACCCACACCGACCGTTGCCCTCAGGGCGAATCACAACCGCTGCCGCCCAGAAATTCACGGTGGTGCTGTGGGTCCTCAGCGTCGTTTGTCATGCTGGTGGGGTGATGAGTTCTGGCCTAACCGGTGCCAAAGATCTTCTGGGTGTGGTGGGAATTTACCTGTTGGCGGTGGCGTTGATGGTCACGTACGATCATGGTCCAGCAACAAAAAACAAAGGTCTTCCCGGCAACATGGTGATTTCTTTGCTCGTTGGTGCCGTGGTCCTTTACGGGGCGGCTTCGTTGGGCGGATTGTTCACGGCCCTCCCGTGGTACATCTTCGGGGTGGTCTTCTTCACCAACCTTGCGCGTGAACTCGTCAAAGATTGCATGGACATGGACTCGGACGCCGGCTCTCGAACCACATTGCCCATGGTTCACGGTGTGGAAAAGGTGCGTGCACTGGCTTACATCATGCTGATGGGGGCGTTGATTTGCCTGTACCTCCCGTTTTGGAGGGGGCCGTTTGAATTCGGACAACTCGTTCTTCAAATTCCAGCGATCTTGATGCTGATTACCCTCAACGGACCGTTGTATCAAGGCAACGATGTTCTGGTTGCAGGACGCATTCGTGGCGCCATGCTCGTGGGTCTCATCGGCTTTGTTGCCGCCGGTGCGTTGTGATCAGGCCAAACCCATGAATTCGCCCATGGCTTCCCAAGCACCAGGGTTGATCAGATAGGACATGAGGGCCATCTGCGCCCACATTCTGTTTTCAGCTTGGTCGAACACAATGCTCTGCTTGTGGTCCATGACCCAGTCGGTGACTTCGTCTCCTCGATGAGCAGGCAGGCAATGCATGAAGGCCCAATTGGTTTCCATGTGACTTACCATGGTCTCGTTGACTTGGTACCCTTCAAAGGATTGAATCTTGTCGGTCATGTGCTCCTCTCCCATTGAAATGAACACGTCCGTGTAAACCACATGGGCATTGGTGACCGCCTCGATGGGGTCGGTTGTGTGAACAACCTTCGATCCGTTGGCTTCGGCAAGCGCTTGGGTTCGTTCAACGACGTCGGCATCGGGTTCGTAACCCTCAGGGCAAGCGTAGTGAATGTTGATGCCAAGCATCGCACAGGCCAACATCAAATCGTGGAGAACGTTGTTTCCATCGCCAACCCAAGCGACCTTCATGTCCTCGGTTGTTTCAAAATGTTCGAGCACCGTCATGAGGTCTGCTGCGGCTTGGCATGGATGGTGCTTGGCCGAAAGGGCATTGATGACAGGTACCGTGGCGTGCTTGGCCAATTCAGCCACGTCCTCATGTCCAAAACAGCGGTAGGTGATGCCGCCGAGGAAGCGGGAGAGGACCTGGGAGGTGTCGCCAATGGTTTCGGATTTACCGAGTTGGATGTCGTTCTTAAGCAGGGTTAAGGCGCTTCCACCAAGCCGTTGGATGCCAACTTCAAAGGAAACACGTGTGCGTGTGGATGGTTTTTCGTAAATTGAGCCGATGGCCATGGTGTCAAGTGGTAGGAAGTTCAGGGCGACCTCGTCTCCCTGCTTCCAAAGTCGCTTGAATTCAATGGCCCAGCGTAGGATTTGCTCGAAATCGTCGCTAACGTCGTCTATGGCAAGCAGGTGTTGACTCATGCCTTTGCGTTGACACGACGGCTTCTAAGCCTTGTGCGCTCAGTTTTTCTCGTGCTCGATGTCAGCAGCAAAGCCGTCTCGAGCATCGCTCATGCCGCCGAAGAGCGCTTGAGCGAAGGTAAGAATGTCGGCCATGCCGTCTTCAAGTTCTGAGGAAAGGGGCGTGAGTCCTGGGGCTTGTGAAAATTCTTGCATCATTCGCAGTTGATTGATGGCGAATTCAGTACGCTGCCCACCCGCTTCATCGTACAGGGCCAGTTCAAGGATTTCAAGGCGTTCGGACCATTCAAGAATCTGCTCAAGTTGCTCGGGTTCAAGCAAGTCGGACTTTGAGAGGAAATTCTTGGTTGGCAATCCGAGGCGAAATTCAACAATCGAAGACAAGAGCATCTGCGATACGAACCCTGATGGTGATCTCGAGAGCATTGGGTCGAACAGGTAGATGATGGCTGATTGTTCTCGGCCAAGCGTCTCAATCAAGTGGCTGCTGGCTTCCCGGAAGGCAAACAGTTCGACCTGCCCGGGTGTGTCAACCACCATGATTTCACCGGACAAGGCGTGCAGTTGTTCGGCCACTTCTCCGGCCTGAGATGCCAACAGATCGGCGGCCAAGATTTGTGCGCCGTTGGGGCCAAGGTCGTATTGGTCCATGACTTCGGTGAGTGATATCAGTTCTCTCACGTCAAATTCTGCGTCGTAATGGACCCGTTCAGCTCCCGGGTCCAAGTTGACAGCGATGACTTCCGTTTCCAAGAAACGTGACCAACGCTGAAACGCTGTCACCAACGAAGACTTTCCTGCACCTGCAGTACCAACGATGAACAATACGGGGGGGGCGCTGTTGTCTTGACCAACCATACACACCCACCGCTGGACCACCCTACATCAACCCCTCGCATGCGACGGGGCTCCCGTCTTTTCATTCAGCACGATGTTGGAGAATGGTTATGTGCTCCTGCATCATCAGAAGAATGTCGCAACCGCTGACGCTGAGGAATCGCTCATGAGTGAAGAACAACCACCAATGCCACCCGGCCTCCCGCCCAAGCCTCCCATGCCGCCCATGCCCGAAGCACCTCCAGCTCCACCCGGCATGCCGCCAATGCCACCCATGCCAGGCGCCCCCCCCGCTCCTCCAGGTATGCCTCCCATGCCGCCCATGCCCGAAGCACCTCCTGCTCCTCCAGGTATGCCGCCCATGCCTCCCATGCCAGAAGCGCCTCCAGCTCCACCGAGTATGCCAGCCATGCCGGAAGCCCCTCCCGCTCCACCGAGTATGCCACCCATGCCTCCCATGCCAGAAGCACCTCCAGCGCCTCCGGCTGCTGCTGACCCCCTTCTTGACCCGTTGGCAATGCCACCTGCGCCACCAGCTCCTCCTGAAATGCCCCCCATGCCCGAGGCTCCCGCTGTTGACCCGTTGTTGATGCCGTTGTCGGCCCCTCCTGCCCCTCCTGAGATGCCGCCCATGCCCGAGACACCTGCAGCCGATCCGCTCATGGACCCGCTGACAGCTCCTCCAGCTCCTCCAGAGATGCCCCCCATGCCCGAGACACCTGCAGCCGACCCGCTCATGGACCCGCTGGCAGCTCCTCCGGCACCTCCCGAGATGCCCCCCATGCCCGAGACACCTGCAGCCGACCCTCTCATGGACCCGCTGGCAACCCCTTCAGTCGACGCACTGATGGACCCCTTGGCTCCCGTTTCAGACTCGGAAGAATCCAAACTCATTCCACCGCTGCCCGACCTCGAACCGTCCGATTTGACCGGTGAACAGGCCGGTGCAACCATTCGAACCTTGTCAGAAGTGGCCGATGTGGTTGGGGACAAGTTGGAAGGTCTCCTGCACGAGATTGAAACGACCACCCTCAACGCTGACGGCATGATCGTCAAGCAAACCGTGAAAGGGACGCTTTCGGTGAACAACCCATCTTCCGATGACCGAATCTATGACATTGACGTGCTTCTCGACCACATCGACGCGACCGATATGGGTGGCGAACACGTGTCGGTTGACGAATTGGAACCTTCCAAGAAGCACACCATGGCATACAAGGTGAATGGCAAGCAAATGATGACCCTTCGTGAGCGCTTGGACACCAACCCGTCTCGAACCCAGGAACGGTCTCTATCTGTGGCCATGAACGAAGACCCGGGCGAATTCTCGCTCGAGTTGGAAGTTGAGAACCTGTGCGATGTTGAACTTCACGACGTGGTTGTGACCCGACCACTTGCGGATGAAATGGACGTCGAAACCGCTGGCGGTGCCACCCTTGATGACAACATGATCACCTGGACCATTGGTCGACTCGGCGCCGGGCAGACCCAAACATTGGCCCTAACCGGCACCATCACGGTGACGTCAACCTCAGCCATCAAAGGAGGCGTGGCTTCAGCGACCTACAAAGCCGATTCCACCCTTTCAGGTATGGCCTTCCGGGAACTTGATGCGTTCTGCCGAGGATTCACCTACATGCGGGTTCGTGAAGACGAGCGCCCCGACAACTGGATTTGTCAAGCCATCTTCGAGAACCGTTCATCGTTCGCCGTTGACCTGACCCGTCTTCAAGTGAGGATGAAGGGCAGCGACGAGTTGCTGTTTGACATTCAAGATGTCGATCAAGACGTGACGCCCAACGGCAAGTGGGAATCCGAAGAAGCGACCGTCATGGCTCAAAACAAACCGGATTTCTCCTATGAGCTCTCCTACACTGTTTTGCCAAAGGCACAGCGTACCACGGAAGGAACCATGAAACTTGAAGCCAAGACGCTTGAAGTCCTTGAAGCGGAAGTGAACAAGACCTACTCCAGCACAAGTCTCCGCTCCTACCGGCCCCAGAAGATTCATGCTACGCTGTTGTTGAAAAACAAGGGTTCCTCACCCATTAACCTCATGAGAATCACCGATGATATCCCCGGTATGTTTGAGGCTCCAGATGCCGAGCATATGACCATCAAGGTGGCAGGAAAAGCCATCGACGACGACCAGTTCAAGGTTGAGATGTCCGAAGGTGTCACCATCGAAAAGGAACACCGTTCACCCGATGGTGTCGGTCACACGATGACGTTGACCGTTGGTACTCGAGGTCCCATCGGCCTCAAACCTGGCAAGTCGATTGAAATCACCTACCCTCTCAACGCACCCGACCCCTCGCCCAACAACGAACGAGTGGACGCACCAGCCCGCATCGAGTTCAGCGCCGAGCGCTTTGGCCCTATCTGCCTCCGTGAAGTGAACGAAGCACCAAGCCTCAAAGTCATTCACAACCGCCGAAACTTTAGCGCAGGCAAGCAAGCCATTCCGTTGGGTGGAAAAGGACGCTACGAAGTGTTGATTCTGTTTGAGAACAACGGCGATACGGCGCTCTCGGACCTGTACATCAACGACGTTCTTCCTTCTCAGTTCTCCATCAAGGATTGGGTCGTCAAGACCGGCAACGACAAGCGAGATGACGTGACCATGTCGTCTGAAGATGGAGAAGGTGGCTTGCACATCGTCTGGCACGTCCCGAAGGTCGAGAAAGGCGAACGCCTCGAAGTTTCCTTTGAGATCAAGGGCAACGGAGAAGTTGATGCTGAAGCACTCAACCGATTCCACGGTGTTCACTTCGGAGACGAGGTTGAATCCGACGCCCCTGCTGTCGAAAAGGAGGCCACTCCTGAGATGGATTCCGATGACGAATCACTCATTGAAGAGGTTCCTGCTGCCGAAGAAAGCGACAACGACGCTGAAGCTGTGGCCGATGAAAACGACAACGAGGCTGAACCCGTTGACGAATCATCTGAAACGACGATGAATTTCCGAGAGGATGTTCTGTTGCGTGTGATGGAAGCCTTCAACATCACCGATCGGGACGCCTTCGTTTCTCACGCCTACAACTTTGACAGCGACGACAACGGCTACTTGAAGAAGCAAGAATTGGAAGCCGCTGCAAAGGCATGGAACGCAGACCATGCAAGCGAGGAAGATTCCGAAGCGAATGCCGATGAAGGTGATGCAGCCGAGGCTGATTCGCCTCCCACAACAACGGGCGATGTTGAAGAAAAGGCATGCGGCATTTGCGGTACAATGAACGCCCATGACGCCACGGAATGTTCAGCCTGTAAGTTCGCCTTCTGAGGTGAGATTCGCAGAGCCTGCCTCAGCAGGACATGGAATGGATTCCCTCTGCCGATGCGGACCTGCTTCGCATTGATTTGAAAACGACTGTTCACTCAGAAAGGCAACATCCACTGAGGCCAATCTTCATGTTCGGGTGAACGACTGACGATGACCAATACCGATCTTCGCAACGACGACAAGGTCTCACCCAACGGTCGAGTGATTGATGGAGGCACCGTACCATCACGCATGTCAACTGCTAACCAAGCTTTTGGATATTGTTTGGTCCATGCCTCCAATTCAGCTTCGATGCCTTCGGGGGGAACGCCTTGGCGAACACTGGCAATGAATCCCCATCCTTCAGGGCAATGGCGCTCATCGTCGGTCCAGTAAAAGACATGAGGGGGAGAGGGCAACTTGGACAATTGTTGAATGGCCTCCTGCTCTGTCGCGCACACCGGTTGACCCGGCATGGGCATGGGGAGTGGATATCGCCAAACGGGTTCCACATCCAACGGTTGTTTTTGTCGCATGTTGGATGGTTCTCCTTCAAGGGTTTGAACTTCTCGCTTGGTCGCTCAAGCGTCCGTGGTTTTTTCCATCGCAACCCAACCTTCATCCCCTTCGTTCAGGTGGAAGGACCATGGCAAACGGTTCCCCTCCGCCGCCACCCCCCCCGCCTGGGGGTCCGATGCTTACCATGCTCTTGCTCATGGTCTTCATGACGATCTTGATCATGACCCCGTCGATACGAAATTCATTGGGAACAACGGCCGACCCGATTCTCTCACCTTTGTTGCCAGAGGAGTCGTTTTTCGTCATCACGGTCATGATTTTGGGCATGTTCTCGATGACGCTCAACACCGTTGTGCGTAATTTCTTCGCCGACCCGATGGACCAAGCCCACATTGGCCACCGTCAAGGTCAAGTTCGGCAAATGATGAACGAAGCTCGCCTCTCACGAGACCCCATTCTGCAGGAAAAGGCCATGACCCTCCAGCAGCAGATGATGCCTGAGCAATTGGAGGTCCAAATGGGCGCCATGAAACCCATGATGTTCACCATTGTGTTCATCATCGGAATTTTTGCGTGGTTGACCACGGCTGTTGAAAACTTCCGTGTTGATTACGTCTCCCTACCTTGGGCTCCAGAATGGGATTTGTTGGAAGGTCGTTTCTTGTTCTTCCCCGCATGGATTTGCTGCTACATCTGCATGAGTTCAGCCTACGGTCGAATCCTCGATCGGCACATCAAACTGCGCCGATACAAGACCCATCCACTGGTGGTTGCTGGTGAGACCCTCAAGGAACCTCTTTTGCATCTCGTTGCCTCAAAGCCCTCCTCAGGGTCCTCCCAGGCAAAGAAGCGACAGCAGCGATCACGCCGCCAGCAATCGCAACGCAAGAAGCCCGTTTCTCAAACCGCTTCGTCCGAGGGCTCTGAAAGCGAATCGGGCACAAGCTCACCGGTTCTCATCTGTCCTGAATGCGACGGTAACGTCATCACCCATGACGGACCGAGAACCAAACGTTGCAACGTTTGTTTCCACGAATGGGTGTGACCATGGTTCAAATCACGGTCTCAGGTCATCCTGGAAGCGGCACCTCAACCCTAGTCAAAGGGTTGGCCAGCAGGTTTGGATGGTCAATCCTTAATGGCGGCGATGTGTTTCGAAGCGAAGCCAAGCGCCGTGGTTTGAGCCTCCATGAGTTTGAATTGCTATGCAAGGACGACGAAGCCGTGGACCGATCCTTGGATGCTCTCCTCCAGGACAAGATGGTCAACGATGCTGAGGTTCACGTCGTCGAATCCCGCCTGGCCGGATGGTGGGCTCATCGAAATCAACTGGATTGCCTCCGCGTGTGGCTGGATGTAACGGAAGAGGAACGCGCTCGTAGAGTGGTGGCTAGGGAAGGTTTGGATTATGCTGAGGCTCTCGAGGCCAATCGTGTCCGTGTTGCTCTGGATGGCGCTCGTTTTGAGCATCTTTACGGTTTGGTGCCTGAAGATCCTGAACCTTACACCCATGTTGTTGATGCCACATCCTTCAGCGCCCATGAAATACTGGAAGCCGTGGTGGGCTTCTTGGGGGACATCTCATGACCGTACATCTGCTTCAATCCGATGTCAGCACCAACCCTGCTCACGGCACCTTGCCCGACGAGCGTGACCTTGAGGCGTTGATGCGCTCTGGCTTCATTCTCATCGACAAACCAGCAGGACCCACCTCGCATCAATTGGCAGCATGGGCCCGAGACCTGTTTGGTCTTGATCGCTTGGGCCATGGAGGCACACTCGACCCCTTTGCTACCGGTGTTCTTCCGTTGATGGCAGGCCGCACCATGAAAATCACCAACAAGGTCCTGAAACACACGAAGTCCTACATCGCTGTCTTCCGTTTCAAAACGGTGCCTGATTCAACAGAATTGGCCTCCGCCATGGCCCAACTCACCGGTCGGATCTACAACGTCCCTCCTGAAGTGTCGGCCGTTAAGGTGCAAGTGCGAACTCGGAGAATCCACACGTTTGAACACCTCGATATGGTTGGTCAAGATTTGGTGGCTCGCATCACCTGCGAAGCAGGAACATACATCCGAACCATGGCCCGTGATTTGGGCTTGATGCTTGGTGGACCGGTTGTCCTCAAGGAACTTCGAAGGGAAACGTCCGGTCTTTATCGCCTTGAACACTGCATCACCATGGACCAACTGGCCGATGCTGTCTGGCTTTGGAAAGAGTGTGGAGAGGAAGGTGCTCTGCGCAACGTGATTCATCCCATTGAGAAGTTGCTCGTTGACGTGCCTTCTTGCACCGTTAAGGACAGTGCTGTTGCAGCCCTCACCTACGGCGCTCCACTGCTGTTGCCAGGCTTGGTATCGGTTCCTTCTGGCCTCAAGAAGGGCAGCGAGTTGTTGGTGAAATCTCTCAAAGGTGAAGCCGTTGCTTTCGTGACCCTCAAAGTGGACAGCGATACCATCCCTTCCCTCGAGAACGGAGAAGTTGCGCGACCCAGTGCAGTTCTCATGGACACGGATGTGTATCCACGACGCTGGCCGTCGTCGAACTGATCAAGCTTCAACGTATTCTTCGTAGATGTATTCTTCCGTTTCTATTCGTATTTTCAACTGAGACAAGGTCCCCACTTCCTACCCTGTTCACCGAAATGAAACGGTCCCCACGACCTCAGAGCGTTTTCTTCTGACACGGTCTGGTTATGAACATTGAGGCATGTTTTCGCGTTATCCGACAGCCGCCCTGCGGTGGTGCCGACAAATCATCGGATTGTGATTACTCGATTTTCTTGATCTTTGGAGGCATCATGTACCCGATGAGGGCCAGAAGAGCCAGAGCAGCAACGGAACTGAGAACAAGCAGAGCACTCTGACCCATACCGTCATCTCCGCTTTTCACGCCATCTTCGGTCACGGATTCTTGGATGGCCACCAATTCTTCGGCAACGTTGTTTGTTTCGTCGCCCTCAGGTATCTCGAGCCCTCGGTCCACTGTGGCGGTGAACCGAACCACGCGGGTGTCGGTTGGGATTTGCCAGTCGCACACGACCGAGCCGAGTTCGCCCGGTCGAAGAATGGGAACGGTTCCGACACCAATCACTTGGTCTTCGGTCTCGCAGCGAACCGAAACGCCCGTGGCATCGGCTTGACCTTGGTTTCGTACCAGCACCCGCATTTCGATGATTGCACCTTCGGTCATGGTGCTCTCTCCGAAATCAATCGACTCGACCACGAGGTCAGCAAGCGCCATCACCTCAAGGTCAAGGGTTCGGTTGGTGCACGATGACTGGTCGCAAACGCTCACCAACACGCTCTGGAACCCCGGCACGGGGGGAGTGACGGTGATGCGTCCATTTTCTAAATCCACGCTGGCCCATGATCGGTTGGTTGAAGCGGTGAGGGCCGTGGAATCAACATCGTTGACCGTTAAGTTGAGTTGTGTTGGAATGTCCAACTCCGCTGGAATCAATCCCGCGAATTCTGTGATTGTCGGTGGGTCATCCACTGCGTTGACCACCACGGTGAAGGCAGCGTCCCACGTGTTGCCGGCGGCGTCCATAACGGTCATGCCTACAACGCTCTGACCACTGCTCTCCGAGGTGACGGCGATACGGATGTCGCCTTGCAAAAGGTCAACCTGAACCAATTCGTTGTTGGTGTTGGTGAACGTCACAGTAAGGTCATCGGCAGCCGTCCTGTCGTCAGAACAGCGACGCAGCAACGGTAGAATAATCCCTCCACCGTCTTCGGTAAGGGTTTGGTCGCCGGGGGGTTGGCAAACGGGGTTTTCATCCCATTCGATGTCAAATCCTCCGTTGATGTCCACCGATGAAATCTCAAACACGGTTTCGCTTGCCAAGCCGTCCGAGTCCCAAGTGAACCACGCTTTGACTTCAACATCAAGTTCCGTCTCTCCTGCTTGCAGGTATTGACCAACAGGCCACGAGTGGGCAAACGAGCCGAGGGCCATGGGTTGGTTGGAGACCACCTCATCGTTGACGAACACCAACCATCGTGAAAGGCTGGCGTTCAGCCCCTCGTTGTTGCCAAAGACACGCCCTGTAATGGACATGGTCGGATCGTTGACGTCAACATTCGCTTCATTGAGACAAGCGTCGGTGACGGTCACACGGAGTTGATAGCGGTCGGCCACGGGCAGCAGGGTGTTCTCCAGCATTGGCGCAAATGCACTCATCGCCGTATTTCCTGCCGCATAAGAATACTCCAAGCCGATGCTGTCCACCTCTCCGTTTGAGACGCTGAGGTGGACTCGACCCATCCGTTGTTCTGGTGGGGTGAGGAACACATCACTGGTCCATGTTCCGGTCGTTCCGTTGACGCTGGGGGCAAGTCCGCATTCGCTCAAGGCCAAATTTGAGGCCGTCCCATTGCTGATGTTTAGCGACATCACGGGCATGGGGTGGCCAGAAAAGGTCGTGGTTGCCGCGGCGACTTCGCCACCGTACCAAGGGGTGCGAACGGTGACGGCCAAACCGAGCGCATCGACCACCAACCGTGTGTCGTCGACCCCTCCTGCGGCCACGTAATCAAGGGTGAACACCATTGAAGTCACATCGCTCCAAGTCCAGTTCATGAGTTCACTGATGTCGACCTCAAACGCTGAATTGTTGATGTAATCCAGATTTCCTTGGGTGTGAGCAAAGGTCTTGAGCAAATCAAACCCATCCGTGTGCTGAACCGAAATGCGAACGGTGTCCTCCTGCAGGGCTTCAGGCATCTGGATCACGGCTTTCATGCGGATGCTGACCAATTCGTACGAGGACAGGCCGGACACATCAAACGACGTGAGTTCGATCTCCGGACCAGATGACCACGTGCTGGCTCCATCGGGTGCTCCGATGGAATAATTGGAATTGGTCGGCGAATTACCGGCCCAAACGGTGATGGTGTCAAGGTTCACTTCCCGCTGATGGACCATTGTCAAGCGGTCATCGGCCACCATGGCTTCGGTGTGGGTGG
>QXXW01000138.1:0-29505 GCA_009887255.1 Candidatus Poseidoniales archaeon
GGCCCTCCGTCCGGTCCGCCCTCTGGTCCTCCGTCCGGCCCTCCTTCATCATCGTGAGGCATGGCCATGAGCGATGGATTCACGATGAAACTCTGTGGCACCAAAGGCGCCTATAACATCGTCCCCGAGGGCATTGATTCCATCGATTTGGCGAAGGTTGGCCGAGCCATCGAATCGGCGGGATACTCGCCTGAAATTCAATCTCGCTTGTGCTGGACCTTTACAGGTCAATGCGATATGACCCTGTACCCTAGCGGTAAACTGATTGTTCGTACAGAAGATGTCGCTGTTGCGGAAGAAATCGCTCAACTCCACATCAAAGCGTGGGTTCAAGCTTGAGGTGCTCCATTGCTGCCGCAAAACACCGTTGACCACATGATGAATGGTGGTGTTGTTGCATACCCGACCAGCACCCTTCCAGGTTTGGCATGCTTGCCCACTGCTGCGTCGCTCGACGGTTTGTACAACTTGAAGCGCCGCTCCGCCGACAAACCCGTTAGTTTGGGCGTTCTTTCCCTCAAACAAGCATCAGATTTGGTGCATGTCCCACCGACCGTGGTTGACATGGAAGCGGCGTTTGAGCGCGGCAGCATCACCTTTGTTCTCGACGCTGTAACACCTTTGGATGAACGGTTGGGGGGGTCGCGGGTGGCCGTGCGATGTTTGGCTCACCCCACGGCGCGTGCCCTGGTGGAACGTGTCGGCCCCATCACGGCCACCAGTGCGAACGAAGCGGGGGTCGCCCCAGAAGGTTCGGCAGAAGCCGCAGGCCGTTCTCTTGGTCTTTCTCCACACGCTGTTTTGCCCGGAGCCTGTCCCGGAGGCCTCGGTTCAACCTTCGTGGGGGTGTCGTCGGGCGAGGCTGGTCTTGAGGTAACTGTTATGAGAGAGGGCGTTGTACCTGCCATTGTCGTGATGGAATGGTTGACGAATCGAACCTCAAGTACTGGCGAGACGCCGGGCACGTCGCTCGACGAACGCTTGAAGCCATGAAAGAGGAACTCCAACCGGGCAAATCGTTTCACGAAATCATTGAATCCGCCGAACGGTACATTCACCGCCACGGGGGCAAACCGGCTTTCCCAGGCACGATTGCTGTCAACGATTTGGCGGCGCACTTCACCACCGATCATCTGGAAAACCCCGTTGAAGACTGGCAGCATGACACGGTCTTGCAAAAGGGCGATGTTGTGAAAATTGACTTTGGCGTCCACATCAAAGGGCACATTGGCGACAACGCCCTCACGGTCGAAATCGGCAACAGCAATGAACACACCGAACAAATCAGAGCCGCTAGAGAAGCACGCGACGCTGCTGTTGAGATGCTCCATCCCGGTACACCGTGGTACAAGGTGGGTCAAGCGGCCGCCCAACCCTCCTTGGACGCTGGGTTCCAGCCCATCCGAAACCTCTGCGGCCACCAACTCAAACCATGGGAACTGCACGCTGGTGTCTCAGTCCCTTCCTATGCGTGCGGCAAGGATCATCAGGGATTCAAAGGGGTTGTTGAAGAAGGCGGCATTTATGCGGTTGAACCTTTCAACACCTCGGGCGCTTCAGGACTGATCGAGAACATCGGGCGCCCCCACTCTTCAAACATCTACAGGGTAACTGGAGCCACCACGTATCGCAAAGCCCGTGCCAAGAATCAATTGACCGCCTTGGGGGCTCAGATGGCTCGCAACCTCGAAGAACGCTATTCGACACTTCCGTTTGCTGAACGCTGGGCGTTCCCCATGCTCAAGAAACCCTTCCCGGAGGCGGACGAAGCGAGTTTGCAGAAGAAATGGAAGGCTTTGGTGAAGAAGCTCATCAGCATTCGGTTCCTCGAAACCTACCATGTGTTGCGATGCCGTGACGGTGGCAACATTGCTCAATTTGAACACACTGTGCACGTGACGTCCGGTGGTCCCGAAATATTAACCGTAGAGTAACCCCCGAATTTCGGCTGAAAACTCATATAAACTTCAACCCCGTAGGGTTGAACGAACAGGGCTGTTGAAGTTCTCGTTGAGTGCATCCCATCCCCTCCGCGTTTCTCTCACCCTGTTCACCTTTTTCTTAAACCGGCCGACAGGCTGCCAGCCACCCGTTCATGCCGTTTGGGACTGATATTTACAAACCGTTCGTACCATCGGATGGCGCGCGATTGTTCAAAAACATAACATTCCTTTTTTGGCGATTTTAGGGGTTTTTACCTCCAACCTTGATGAATGTGATGAATATTGTTTAATATGAGCATGGTCGTAGGGGGGCTTACCCCAAACGGGGAAAGGAGGACAAAAATATGAAAAACGAAAACCGAAATGAAGAGGCTGTCAGCCCGGTCATTGCTACCATCTTGATGGTGGCCATTACCGTGGTTCTGGCTGGTGTGCTGTACGTGTGGGCTAGCTCCCTTGCTGAAGGCAACACCGATGGCGACCTGTCTCTGTATGCCTTTACCGGCGCAGATGCAGAAGGAGCGGCAAACGCGCCCTCCAGCGCAACGAACGACACGCTGATCAAGCTGACGATGACCCAAGGCAGCGACTTGAACTGGGCTTACATGTCCGTCAAGTTGACCACCAACGCTGGTGACATCTACTTCTGCAGCTCACCAAACGCTGCTGAAGGCGCTGCTTGCCAACTGGTGGACAACGGCCGTGACACCACTGATGCCACCATGAGCGTCGGTGACGTCGTGACCATCGTGGAGACCGACACAGACATCTGTTCCACCTCCTGCACCATGGACGTGGAAATCACCAACACCCGCACGGATGAGGTCATCGACCGCACCGCTGGCGTGGCTGCTGAGTGATTCTTCGGAACTGAAGCACAACATTTCCCAGGTCACTGACCTGTACAACACCCTCCCGTTGGTCAAGGCCAGCGGGGGGGCTTTTTTTCTCATTCTTTCACAATCAGTCGTTCCTCGGCGTGTTGTTCCCACATGTGGAGCGATTGACCTTTGGCCAGCAAGAGCATCGACCGAAGCAACCACTCCATGCTGGTCAACCATTGACCCAGCAGGCCCAAAGGGCCGAGTGGTCGTCCCCGCCTTGAGGACCACCAAGCGAGCATCACAACCGCTTCCATCAACCCCATGGCCAGATGAATCTGTCCAGCCGTGGTCGAGCCAACAGGCCATCCGAACATGCCCACCAATCCCCATCGAAGGGCTCCTGCAGCAACCGCGACACCGACCAGTATTGGAGCAACCACGTGAAAATGGTGTTGACGCCTGAAGACACGACCGAAAACCCCCATGTTTGGATGTCCCGCCGTGGATCGCTTTCTCAGCAAGAGACGCTGCAACCCTTGACCTCGGCGTATTTTTTGTCGCCGCTGTCCAGCGCGGGTGAGAGGAGCCACGTCCGTGAAGAGAGCTTGCGGGTCAACCACGACCCTCAATCCTTTGAGTCGAACAGCCGTGGCAATTTGAGCGTCGTCAGCGTTGGCGTAATGCACCACATCTCTTTCGTTCACCAAACGTCCTCGCCACATCATGCAGGAGCCTTCGAGGAACGGCGTGCTGTCAATGGACGACTCAGCAATTCGCATCGCTTCCCACATACGACGGTGTTGTGATTCTTCCCCTCGTGCGTGTTCTCGCTTTGGAAGCGCCCCCACCGCTCCAATCATGGGGTCAGCGAACCACTTCTGCAAGCGCTTCAACGTTCCAGGCAACAACAACGCATCAGCGTCGGTCATGCAGACCAAGTCATGTTCTCCTCTAGGCAACGCTTCGAGTGCTCGACTCACGGCGGCTGATTTTCCTTTTCTGGCCTCCATAACATCCACGGTCACGGAAAGAAATGCCTCTGGGTTCTGCTTGAGCCAGGCCCGGGCGAGGTTCACGGTGGTGTCGGTTGAGGCGGAGTCGATGAGGTACAGGTGCACGTTGAGGTCCTGCTCTGCGAGGTTCTCCAGTTTTCCTTCGATCACACTCGCTTCGTTCCACACCGGGAGCAAAACGGTGACCCGCAGGTCAGCGCTCACGGCTTCGGTGGGTGTTGAATGAGGTCGAGCGAGCCAACTTCTCATGTTCCACCGATGAACGGCAAACGGCGCCATTGCCACGCCCAAAGCAGCGCATTCTACCGCTACAGGCCACAGCATGACCGCCTCTTGGTCGCAGCGGCTATCAGTCCTCCCCACGAAAACCACCCTGACGCCGCAATTGAAGCGGCCCATTCATGACCGTCAACCCTCAGGCTCCATCATGCGGAAGGTGGTGCACGTGGGGCCGTGCAATGCACCAGGCGGCATGGCCACGGTCATGAAGACCTTGGCAGAACATCCACCAGAGGGCTGGGAGGCCGAGTTGTTGGCCACCTACAGCAGCGGTGGTGTGTGGTCCAAATGGAAGGCGTATCGAAGCGCTCGTCGATGGCTCAAGAGCCGACTCTCGAAACCATCTTCGGTGGATGTGGTTCATTTTCATGTGGCTTCGGATTGGTCGTGGCATCGGAAAGAGCGTTTGATTCGTCTCGTACAGGGTCTTGAGGGTAGCGTGGTGGTGCACCTGCATTCAGGAGCCTTTGCGAATTGGATTGATTCTCGGCCACGCATTCAACAACGCTTTCAGCGGTTAACGGATCACCCACGTACTGCGTTGGTTGTTCTCAATGACCATTGGCGGGAGAAGATGAGCCCGTACACCGATCGCATCCAATCGATTAACAATCCATTGCCACCAACGATTCATTTGTCTCAGAGTAAGCGAGATCCTCATCACTTGCTTCTCCTCGGACGTGCAGATCCTGTAAAGGGACATGCGTTTGCTGAGTCTCTCATTACGTTGCTCCGTAAAACGAGGCCTGACCTCCATCTAAGCATGACAGGGCGTACACATTCTGATGTTGAAGGTGTCAAGGCGCTTGGGTGGGTAGAGATGTCAGAAAAGCAACTTTTGTTGAACACGGCGTCAGTGTTGTTGGTCCCTTCAACTTACGAAGGTCAACCCATGGTCGCATTGGAGGCTCTCGCCAGCGGCTGTCCTGTTGTGTTGAGTTCACATGTCCCCTTGCCGCCCAAAGCCGCTTTGATTGCTCAACACAACGACATGAACGATTGGTTGATTTCCGTCAACACTGCCCTCGACCACCCCATGGACGGCTCATTTCTTCGGTCAAGTGTTGATGGTCATGGGGTCGAGACGGTTCAAAAATCCTGGAGTTTGATTTATCGAGATGTTGGGATAAGGGTCAACAAGGCCTCATGAAGGTCTCCAATCGGAGCATTCCATGAGAGTTCTTCTTCCGCAAAACATCGGGCAGCGGCCCCTACCTCTTCCAAGGATTTTTCGTCCAGTTCGACCAACCAACGGACACCGTCGCGAAGGAAATCTTCTTGTGAAACCAATTTTAACCACGAAGTTTGACATTGGTTGCGCAACCGATGGCCTTGGTGGTCAATGCCAAGCATGGCCAAGCCCGAGGCGGCGTATTCTACCTGTTTGAGTGGACTAGCGACGGACCAAACTGGGTTATTTGGCATAGGAAGCAAACCCACATGACAGGTTGATAACAGCACAGCAAGTTCGTTCTGGGGCATCGAAGGATACAATTCCAGACCATCCATGCCTTCCTGAATCTGTTTTAATCCACCGACAGCATCGCCTTCTCCCACCAAAATCAAATCAACTTCAAGGGCCGTTTGTCGAGCCTTTTCCACAAGCATGGGGAGTGCTAGAACCCCACGGTTCTTGTCCAGGCGTCCTTGATAGATCAACGTGAAGCGGCTCCTACGCTTTCCCGGTCGAAACATGTCCAAATCCACGCCGACAGGGAGCACCACCATCTTGTCAAAAGGGGTTCCCGTTTTCTGCTCAACCAATCGAGAATGCGAAGGGGAAACCGCGAAACCAAGTCCATTCGGATGAGCAGAGACGTGCCTCCAAGCGCTTTTCCAACTTGGCCACTGAAGCCTGGCCAACAATCCTGCGTTTGCCGGTGGACTTCGGTCAAGTAACGCCCAGGCAATCTCGAGAGAAGAAAAGAGTGGGGCGAGGCGGGGAGCCACTCTCCAGTCCAAAACAACAACAGCATCCATCTCAAATGTGTGAGATTTTGCCCACGTTTTCATCTTCTTTCCTATTGAACGAGCAGCTTGTCCGGGAAGGCTCGAACTTGAGACGCGAACATGATCCCAGGGTGCCTGTTGGTGGGAAACCGATTCATCGGCGTTAACCAGCACGACTCGGCAATCGCGATTTACAAGTCCTGTAAGCAACGCTTGGTGGGTGGTGGAGCAAAGATCTTTCATGGACCTACAGGTCAGCCAATACACCGTGGTCATTCCATCTGCCCCTCTAATTCCGCCTTGATCATGGCGTTAAGCGACGAGGCGATGTTGGCCTCTGGCTTCCAATCCAAATCATGCATCAATCGTTCAATCGAGGCCTGCGAACGATGAACATCACCTGCTCTGGCGGGCTGATGGTTTGGTTTCGTTGTTCGGTAATCCGGTTGATGCTCTGTCAAGCCATGTTCAATCATTTGAATCAGTTCGAGGAGACTGGTCTGGGTGCCGGAACCAAGATTGTAGACCGCGTGTTTCATGCCTTCACCTCCGCACTCTACGGTGTTAAGAAGAGCCGTTGCAACATCATCAACATGAACAAAATCTCGGGTGGTCGTTCCGTCTCCGAACACGTTTAATGACTCCCGCTTGCACATAAGTCGCACAAACAACGGGATTACCGCAGAATATGATCCACTCGCGGGTTGGCCCGGCCCGTAGACATTAAAAAAGCGAAATGAGATTGCCTTAAGCCCATTTTCACGCACACGTTCAATCTCTTCCTCGTTTACTTTTTTGGACAAACCGTACGGAGAGAGTGGATTAAGGGGAGCCGTCTCTTTCAAGGGAATTTGTTCCAAATCCCCGTAAACGGCTGCGCTAGAGGCATGCAGGATTAACCCGATCTTCATTTCTTGGCCAACCGAGAGCACAACGTTTGTTCCCTCAACATTCACAGAATGGGTTTTTTCAGGTGCATCGATGGAGGCTTGCACCGATATTTCGGCAGCCAAATGTATCACAGCATCGCACTTCTCGAAGGCCTTTCTCACCGCTGGACGATCTCGTATGTCGCCAAGGATATGGGTGTGGTGTTCGTTTGTTTCCCTTGAGAGCGGATTGAGGTCAAGGGTCACCACCCGCCAACCTCGTTTCAAGGAGGCCCGAACGAGGTGCTGCCCGATGAATCCAGAGCCCCCCGTGATGCAGACCTGCTTCACCTTAACGCCCCTCCTGAGCTTTTGAGTACACTTTGGGCAAGGCCTCAACAACCCTGTTCCAGGTTCGATGTTCCAACACCCATTGTCGAGCAGCATTCCCCAATTCATCGGCGAAGGCCTTTTCTTCAATGCATCGCTCCAAAACTGTAGCCAGACTTATGGCGTCTTCAGCGTTGTATACAAGGCCGGTTACCCCATCTTCGACAATTTCTTCGAGAGCTGGCAGATTGCTCACCACCACGGTTTTCCCATGCAGCATGGCTTCAAAGGGTTTGATGGGAGTGACCAATCTTGTCACTCGCTTGTCCGGGCGGCTCACCACAAAAAGATCAATCAATTCGTAAAACGGTCCAACGTCATCGTGCGGTACCGGTCCGGCAACAACGCTCGTATCGCGGAGATCAAGACGGTCGCACAACGCCGTCAATTGAGGTTGACCAGGTTCGCTGCTCAGAACAAACAACCTCACATCATGTCCAGAACGATGCAGATGAGCGACAGCTTCAGCCGTTAAATCCACACCTTCAAGTGAACGGAGGGAGCCAATGTATCCCACCACAGTTGTTGATTCGGAACGCGACAGGCGTTCACTGACGTGTTCGTAGAGTTCATGTGTTGGCCGTTCGAGGATTTGACTTTTGGACACAGCGTTTGGAATCACAAAAATTCTGTTGCGTTCCACCCCTCGGCCAATCGCCTCTTCTCTCAAGGTTTCACTGATGCAGACCACAGCATCGGCTCTGCGGAGCACCTTGTTTTCCATCCTGCGGAATCTTCGATATGCGAGTCCTTTTGCAGACCAACGCCCTGCAGCCACTGCAGAATCTTCCCATAAGCCACGCATTTCATAGACAAATGGGACTCCAAGCGCTCGGGCTGCTCGAAGAGCTGGAATTCCTACTCTGTATGGAACGTGGGCGTGAAGAACAGTTGCCTGTTCTTTGCGTGCGGTGTTGACAATGGCTTGAGTGAAATGCTTGAATTGGATTCGCTCCTCGATCCATGACCAAGCGGGCGAGAAAGGTCTTGCAAGCAGGCGCAACGCGCTTTTCCACTTAGGCTGTGGATGTTGAGATGACGCAGTGGCAACTGTATGGCGATGCCCTCTCGCTGCGACCCATGCCATCCCTCTGCCTTCTGTTGTTGGTAATCGAGAAGGATGAGGGCATCGGTGGTAGGTGATACCGTCTTTGGTCAAGGGCTCGACCATACTGTCCTTCGCAGCGTACCATGGAGAAGTGATGGCGGCAATGCGAACCCCTTCAAGTGAAGACGAGGCCTTGAGAAGCCCATGCGTACGGGTGGCATACCCGTTTACGTCAGGGGCGCTGTTTGCCAAGACATGAAGCACGGTGTGCATGAAGCCCCCCATGTGTTCACAACGGGGCCCCGTGTTTGATGGTTCCGAGAGCGTCATGAGAGCCAAGTCAGGGTACTCGTTTCATGAGGAGAGGACAACGGAATCAATGACATCCGCAATGCGTCCAGCCGTTTTGCCATCCCATAAATCTGGTACACGACCGGTTTTGCCACCGTTGTCCAATGCGTCCATTGCAGCGTTCAAGATTGCGACAGGGTCGTTGCCCACAATGGTGTTGGTTCCTTCCGTAACAGTGATTGGGCGTTCGGTGTTTTCACGAAGTGTTAGGCACGGGATTCCCAATGCCGTGGACTCTTCTTGGAGCCCACCTGAGTCGGTCAAAACGATGGTCGAATGGGCCATAAGTGCAACGAAATCAAGGTATCCAGCCGGACCGGTGAGGACAATATTGGGGATGTTGGCCACACGGTCAGATAAACCGAATTTCTTGATGTTGTTGGCCGTTCTTGGATGTTGGGGGAAGACCAATGGGACCCGCGTTCCAATGGACTCAAGGGCTTCAACGATGCCCGTGAGGGCCTCTTTGTCATCAACGTTGCTCGGGCGATGAAGGGTCAAGATGCCGTAAGCCCCTCGTTCAACCCCCAGCGTTGAATGAATGGTGCTGGACTTGGCCCGTTCGAGATTGTTGTACAAGGAATCAATCATGATGTTGCCAACGCGAATAATTTTGTCTTCAGAGACCCCTTCATTTCTCAGATTTTCGTCGCCATCGGGGGAAGGAGTGAGGAGGTAATTGGCAACGGCGTCCGTAAGAAGACGATTCACTTCTTCTGGCATCGTTCTGTCATTGGATCGCAACCCGGCTTCGACGTGGGCACATGGGATCAACAACTTGGCACAAACGATGGAACACGCCACGGTGGAATTGACATCTCCGACCACCACGACCATTGAAGGTGAACGATCAAAACAAATCTTCTCGAATTCAATCATCACTTTGGCCGTCTGCTGGGCGTGAGAACCGCTCCCAATTCCCAAGTAAATGTCGGGTTTGGGCATGCCCAAATCGTCAAAGAACACCTTTGACATGTTGTCGTCGTAATGTTGGCCTGTGTGAAGCAACAACACTTCCCTCCCGCGTCTCATTAATTCGGCATGCAGGGGAGCGATTTTCATGAAATTTGGGCGAGCACCGACGACGAGAATGATTGGTTGATTCATGATGTTCCCTCACACATGCGTTCGTAGACATCAACCACACGCTGAGATACGGTTTCCCAAGAATGGTGCTCCGTCACCCAATCACGAGCGTTGTCACTTATGGTTCTACGGAGGCTTTCATCTAATAAGAGTGGTTCTAATTTCGTCGCCAAATCATCAGCATTGTCCTTCTCAAAGACCACACCAGTGACCTCATGTTCGACAATTTCGGCCAAGGCCGCTACACTAGAACAAACCACAACCTTACCCGCTCGCATGGCCTCAAATGGTTTCAATGGAGAGACCAATTCACAGACTTTGTAACCTTTCCGAGGAAGTGGGGCGATGTCGATCAGCGAATAATACCGTTGGACCTCATCGTGGGGAATTCGACCAGTGAAGGTTGTGATATCTTCGATTTGGAGGAATCTTGCTTTTCTTCTGAGGGGTATCATCATGTCGCCGTCCCCCACCAGCAGCAGATGAAACACATCGCCCAATTTATTGCGCAACATCGCACCCGCCTCCAGCAAAAGATCCAATCCTTCGTATTCAACAAAGGAACCAATGTAACCGATGACGATTCGATTCTCAAGTTTCAATCGCTGTGCAAGATGTTGGTCTTTTTCTTGTGCATGGAATTTGTCGGTACTCACAGCGTTTGGGAGGACATTAATTTTCGATGCCTCGACCCCTTGAGCCACAAGGATGTCCTTCAGAGCCTTTGTGATCGTGAACACGTGATCGGATGATTTGGCTGCCTCAATTTCCATTCGTTCTGATAGGTTGAAGTGATCCGAATGCTCATATCCTTCACGTTTGGTGGCCTGTGTCAAGTGCCAGAAACCCCGTATTTCGTACACCGAAGGTATGCCCAATGCCTTGGCCGCCCGTGCGCCAGCCAAACCAACCACGAAATTTGATGCGGAATGGATCAACATGGGCCGAGCCTTTTCCGCTTGATTCATCAATGCGAGCGTCGCCGCGTGAAGGTATTCCTCAAGTTGATTGAAGTTGTATACGTCCTGGTAGTTGATCAATTGATATTTTCTCACCGATGGGGAGAAGATGTATTCGATGCCATCAATCACGGAAACGGCATCGATCTCAGAATGGGAGAAATCGGTCCTATCCAGCGGGTATCCATGGCGAAGGTTCACCTGTATGTCAAGTCCTTTTTGCTTTAGAGCTGAAACAAGCCCGTGCGTTCTGATAGCATAACCCGATGTGGTGTGAGGGCGGCTCTGGCTGGCGTGATACATGACCACGCCCTCTTTGCTTTGGATGGGTGTTGAATTGATCGAACGGAGGGTCAACGGTTCGTTGACAAGTTTGGCACCGGCTTTGAAGCGTTGGGTCTGCTGGCGTTTCCACGAGGATTTTGGAAGGCGTTTGAGCAATGCGAGAGGTTTGGAAAAGTTTCCAGCTTTACCGTGAACCTGAATCAGGGTTCGAGCAGCTCGTTCATCGAACAACGTGTCAATGTAAGTCTCACCAAATTCAGCAGGGTTACCCCCTTTCCGTCGGACAAGGGCTCGGAGGAGACCGATGAACACATTACGAATCATTGATTCATCTTCGGTGGAATTCAGCAGGTGTTGCATGATTTTATGTGAGGCTGATGACAACTCAATTCCGGTCATGCTGAATGAACCCTCCAAAGCGAGGTCCCTCGCGTCGTTGACCGAGAGAGGTCCCTGTCGAAGGGCGATGAGGAAGTCCTCTGCGAGGTAATCGCCCTTTCTCATTTTGCTGTCCGTTGGCAACAAGTCTGGTGAGATTACAATTCCGGAAGGAAACAAATCGGTTTTTCCCTCCATCTCTTCGTCGGCAACATAAACTGAATGTTGTCTCTGATGGTTGCTGCGGAGTGCTTTCAGGATCCTGCGCGGTGTATAGGTAAGGAAACGTCCTATCCTGTAACTGACGGAGCCCTTGGTTCGTTCAAGTTCCGATAGAACCTTTTGTTCTCGCGTTGAGAGGAGATTCACCCAATTACGCTGTCGCTCAAATTCATCACGAAGGTACTGGAGTTGGCCCACAGAAAACGAAATCCTCTCTTCCTCGATGGCTTCTTCCTCGTCGATGTTATCCACGGAGATCACCGTTTAAAGCTCATTTCCCAGGTTTGTACGGCCTCAACAATTCGGTCAACATCATCGGGAGAAAGTCCTGGATGAACAGGCAAGGAGATGACCTCGTCAACCACCTTTTCAGCCACAGGGCAGGACGAGGCAAAGGGTTTCAAGTGAGGGTAATCCTTTACCAGCGTCGGGTAGTACATTCGCGTCTCGATATCAAAGGCCTCCAAGGTTTCTTTCAACCCCGAACGGTCCTTGCATCTCAGTGTGTATTGGTGCCAAGCATGGGTGTAACCTTCGGGAACAGAGGGCACAATCAACCCTTCAATGATCTTCAGTTTGTCATTGAACACCGCAGCGTTGGCCGCCCTTCTAGCGTTGAATTCCTTGACGCGTTTCAATTGTTCTCGACCAATGGCCGCACCCAGGTCGGTCATCCGAAGGTTGAGGCCAAAACGAACATGGTCGTACTTACCCAGTGAGGCGTCAGGTCGTCCGTGATTTCGCACGCTGTCGAGCATCGAATGGAGGTGCTCATCGTTGGTGGTCACCATCCCCCCCTCGCCCGTTGTCATGTTTTTTGTGGGGTAGAAGGAGAAGCATTCGATGTCGGCCAACGTACCAACCTTGTCGGTGCCAATTGCAGCGCCATGGGCTTGTGCTGCGTCGCCAATGAGATGAATCCCATGTTCGTCAGCAATCTTACGGAAAGCAGGCATGTCAGCCGCTAATCCGTACAAATGAACCGGCATGATGGCAGCTGTTTTCTCGGTGATTCGTTCTTTTGTTGATTCAGGGCACAGGTTGAAGGTTGTTTCATCAATGTCCGCAAACACGGGCACTGCCCCGCAACTGATGATGGCGTTGGCGGTGGCTACGAACGTCATAGGGGTGGTGATGACTTCGTCTCCGGGTTTGATGCCGATTGAGGAGAGTGCCAAACTCAAGGCGGAGGTTCCGTTGTTCACCGCACAGGCGTACTGGCTCCCGACATACTGTGAGAATTCGTTCTCAAACGCCTTTACTTCAGGGCCGCTAGCCAGCATACCACTATCGATGACTCGCGTCACGGCTTCGATCTCTTGGGTGCCGAGTTGAGGTTGAGCGATTCGGATTCTGTTTGATTGGTCTTCAATCATGGCTTCTCCCTCCTTGGCACAAGTTGTTTTCGATGAGAATCTTGATTAAACAAGGCAACAAACCCGTCGTAGTCATCCCCGGATGGATCACTTTCCATGTTGAATTTGCTGAATTGATGAGTGTTCCAACGCCTGAAGCTCGCTGGATTACCCGCAACGAGGGCAAAAGGAGGAACATCTCTTGTAACCACGGCGCCCATCCCAAGCATCGAGTAAGCTCCAATGGTAGAGTGTTGATGCACCGTGGTGCCAATACCAAAAGTAGCCCCCTTGTGGACCGTTACATGCCCCCCCAGTACAGTGTTGTGAGCCATCGTAACGTCATCCGCGATGTGGCAATCGTGGGACACGTGGGTTCCGGTCAGGAAATAATTTCTGTCCCCTACACTTGTTCCTAAGGTAAGGGTCCCATGGGTAACAACACTGCGATCGCAAAAAATATTGTCGTTTCCAATTGTAATGTTTCCATTTACGGAAGCCCCTCTACTTTCCGGATGCGAGCCCAAAACGCAATGCGACTGCACTGTGTTCCTGCATCCAATCTCGATCGGGCCAGACACCACTGAATGACTTCCAACTGTTGTCATGTCTCCGATTATGACTGGGCCAACAATGTGACAAAAAGAACCGATATGGACCCCGTTCCCAAGAATAATCTCGCCTTCCAGCACTGCTGTATCATGAACGGTCGCAGGTTGAAGTGCCGACAAATGTCATCAACCCGTGAAGTCATTCACCTTGTCGTGATCGCCGATAATTTTCAAGACTGTATCGTCGAGAACCGTTTCAGTTTCCCGTTCCGAAGTAGCCAAGAAAATCTCGTTCTTTCTGTCCCCTCGTCTTCGTTCTATGATTTCCTTTTTCCTATTGGGGTACAACGCATCGGCCACATCGCCCATGTTACGTAATTCAGGTGTGTTGACAATGTAACGTCCCGATCCATTGACCATTGCAAACATGATCAGTCCACAGGATTCATCCACTGAAATAAAATGGCGATTGCATTCTGCTACGACTTTGATTTGCTCGGTATCTTGAAGACCGCCCCAAATCTCAAACACGTTCCCTTGGCTTTGAACCACGTTAAAGAATCGAGCAATGCTACCTCCAGAATTCAACACCATGCGTTCAGCAATAAGTTTGGTCGCCCCGTAGACGATTTCGGGGTTGCACGACTTGCACGTTGATGTCAGAATGACTTTTGTTTGGTCGGTGCAAGCGTCAATGAGGTTCTTGGTCCCTTCAATGTTAACCTCAACGGTCTTCCAAGTCTGATGCTCGGATTTGGTGGCGAATTTCAATCCTGCAATGTTGACGATGAAATCAGGATTGTATTTTCTCACCAATGAGACACAGTCTCGAAAGTTGGTGATGTCGAGGTATTCTAAATTTCCTTCAACATCGGTGGCAAGGTATTCAATCCCAATTTCTTCAAAAATTTCGATGAGCCGAGTTCCGATGCTTCCGTTGGCGCCCGTGATGAGAATTTTCTTTGTTTTCAGCATCTCATGGTTTCGAATGTCAAGAAGCGATTGGTGTTCGTCTCGGCCCAAGATGGCGGTTAACTGATTGTTGTCCATGGTTCTCACATCAATTTCAAAGCCCCAATGAGGCGTTTCTTATCAGTTGCTAAATCTAGTGCCCGTTTAATTGTGGCGAAAGAAATAGCAGAGAACAGGAGAAAACTCAATATCAAACGGCAGAGCGATGCAACAACTTCCAACCCTTGCTTGTTTTTTGTTGGAGGGTGAGGTTCCCCTTCCCAACGAAGGAATCGTTCAAGAGAGCACCGACCAGCCGGTTCAATGGAGCCATCATTTGCAACGTGAATTCAGCACTTGAAAGGGTCAACCTTCCCTGAGATTCCCCCGTTATTGTGGGGAAATCGGGTTGGATTGGGCGGCAAGTTACTTCAGAGGAAGGGCGTTCGAGTTCCTTGGGTTTGACAAGAATGAACGGCATAACACGGTTCCAACCCTTGCCTTCCTGGCGTTGAACATCAAATTTGTATTCATCCCCTTCCATGAACAGTGAACGATGGAGCTGAATGGGTTGGTCAATGGGTTGGAGGACGGTCAACAACAATTCGTAGGCTCCGGTGGTGATGTTGTACAAACGGATTCGGCATGGAGGGTGTATGTTGAAGTGATGGCTCGGGTCAATGAACACATGATCGTGCTGAAAGAAGAACGATTTGAACGGCATGTGGACAAAGCCACTCAAGTCGGGAAAGGAATACATGTCCAACATTCCCACACCTTGTGCTTTTTCGCTGTAATAATCGCTGAAACGGGTGTTGGTCCAGTTGCGAACCAGGTCCGCATTGATTCCGAACTCTTGTTCAAGTTCATCCAGGTTCAACACCTGCGGCTCCTCCTCTGATTTCACGAGGCTGGATGCTGAAAGTTGATGTCGGTTGTAGAGCCATGCTCGCCGAGGTTCTTCCGCAACATGAATTGAAAAACCTTCTTGTTTGAGGTATTTCGGTATTTGTGGATGAGCAACGGTCAGGAAATTGAACGGACGGGATTTGGTCTGCAGAACAATAAAACCGCACCCCAACCACGGGTACCGATATTCAACCAGGTTTTGTTTTCGCAGGATGTGAAAGTTGGATTTGTGAAGGAAATTGATGTCAACTTGATCGGCCATCACCCACTCAAGCCCGTTGGCGAAGGTGAGGCCTGCATGCTCGTTCCCATCATCGAGCAACTGATTGGCCTTTTCTCGAATTGTGGCGATGTAATCGTTTGGCCAAGCATCGTCATCGGCAATGATGGTGGTGATGTACCTTTCAACAGGACCGATTTCTTTGGCCAGCAGGGTGACGTTTTCTGAACTGTGCCTCATTCGAACCGGGTGAACATGCTCGTTGCCACCGAACAACGTTTCAGCGTAAGCTTCAACCTTTGGTAACGGGTTGCGCCCAAGGAAAACGAGCCAATGGACATCGTCTCCGACCAGATGGAGGAGGGAGTCTTTGGTCACCGCCTCAAACAGAGCAATTCGTCCGTCAATCCATTCCTCATTGTGAATATCCCCCTGCCCGATGAACGGTGTTGCAATGAAAATTGGAAGACGGCGTGATTCCATAGAAGTCGGAAAGCAAATGGCTAATTGATGTTTACCAACAGGTATTAAACAACTCACACAATAGCGCAGGCAACGGTTCAAGCGACCAGGAGATTTCGGATGCAACTCCACATATCTCCTGAAGCATGCTCCTCCACCGGCCCAACCAACGACCGCCACCGTCAAATCGACAGGGCGCGGGTCGGCTTCATCGTTCGTTCAAAATTTAGAAAGGCGACCCGGGGTCGTTTTTTGGGCTACCTGTGGCTTGTTTTGGACCCATTGATCATTTCACTGATTTACCTGTTCGTTTTTTCAGTCGTGAAGTCAAACCCAAACGCTTCAAGCATTCTCTTGGGTGTGACGATGTACAGGGTGTTTCAATCGTCTCTTCTCAAGGGATTGGCCTGTATCAGGGAACTCAACGGAGGGTTCAAGGCCGAACGCATATCTACAAGCGTGGTTTTGCGGGCAGAAATAGCGCACCGGTTGATTGACGTGTTTCTCCAATCTGTTCTCATAGCAGTTATTCTCGTACTGGCGTTCGGCACGGAACCACTGGATGGTTTGATTTTCTTAGGTATAGCCCAAGCGATGGGATTCTTGATGTTTGGTCTCGGTGTGTTGCTCTCACCTTACACCAACTTGATCCCGGACCTTCAAAATGTGATTTCTTATGGCCTTCGGCTGGGCTTTTACGCTTCCCCTGCGATGTACCCCATGGCCAGAATGGAAGGCCTTCACTACCGGGTGAACCAGTACAACCCCTTTGCATATTTTGTAGAGTTTGGACGTTATTTGGCGAATGTTGAATCAACGTTCCTTGATCTCAATCCAAACTTCTTCGCAGCCCTCGTGGTTGCCTTGTTGCTGTTGACGGCGGTTGGTTTGCGTCGTGTCGACGGGTTGCGATGGAGGATGACCACATGGTCGTGAACTCGTCTGCCATACGCGTTGAAGGCCTGAGGGTTGAGTACCATGAATACCGACGTGATCGAGTGTTTTCACTGGGAACGAGGCAAACCATCGTTGCCTTGAAGGATGTAAACTTCACCATTGAAATCGGGGAGCATGTGGCCATCATTGGCCGAAACGGTTCAGGAAAGTCAACGTTACTCCAAACCTTAGCAGGGATGTTAAGGCCCGCTGAAGGCTTGGTTGAGGTCAGTGGGCGTACTTTGTTTCTATCAGGAGTCGATCCCGGCTTCGATAGCGAACTCACTGGTCGAGAAAACGTGCGGCAATTGGCTCCCGCGTACGGGGTTTTGCCTGATCAAGTGGAACCGTTTACTGAATCGGTGAAACAATTCACAGAACTTGGAGAAGCCTTTGAACGAAAATACGCAGGATATTCAGGAGGGATGAAGGGCAAACTTGGTTTCGGCTTCATCTCCGACCTTCGTAGCGACGTGCTGATGATTGACGAAACCTTCGGGGCAGGCGATCGTGAATTCAAGAAAAAATCCAAAGCCCGAATGAACGCCATGGTGAGCGAAATCCCCACGCTGGTCATGTGTTCACACGGCATGAACTTGGTCACTTCCATTTGCGAACGAGGGTTGGTTATTGACAGAGGGCGGTTGGTTTTCGACGGCCCCATCAGTGAAGCGGTCGCCCACTACGAAGCACTGACCGAAGATAGCATTCATTGGATTGAATTTCCTTACCAAAAGAAACGCATCTACGATGACGCTCTCGTGTTTGATTTCAAGGCAGAATTTCCTATCGTTGAGAACATGAGAATCGTGATTCATGACAACAAATTGAAACAATTCATCTTCGTTGAGGAATTGGAGGAGCGAGATTCGTTTTCGATCCCTCTCTCCTCCCTTCCAAGCCATTTGGACGTGGTGTTCAAGATTCAACAATTCAAGGAAAACAAGTGGCACGACGCCTCCCGTTACTGTCGCCTAACCCCCCACGATACGAAATGAACCCCAAGAGGCGATGAAAGATTCAGCACAACCATCTCTCTGAGGCCGCCATGGCGTACCATCGTTTGATTCTAAGCGATGGAGCGATGGTGGCCGCCCTTGAAGGCATGGGCCATCCCTCTCCTTCAGAAAAGCACATCCAGCACAAGTTGTTCACTCAAGCCGTCAATGAGGCCGTGCAGGGCCTCCCCCCCGTTGCGTACCTCAAGGAGAGCACGGCGTTTCATGCCGACTTGAATTCGGTAGCAAAGAAATGCCTGAACGTTGGAATTCTTGCCCAAGGTGAGCGCATTGCCCTCATAGAGCCCATGGAATGGTCCCTTTACGCCACCAAATCGCGAAGCGTTCGCTACAAGGTTCACGCTTGGGGGGTTTTGGATGCCATGCTGGCGTACGATTCGCTTCGACTTGACAACACGATGTACCAGCCGGCCTTGGCCAATATCCTGGATTGGATCTCAACCTACGTGCTCAAAGAATCCAACGACGAGTTCGCCTGGTACGACATGGCAGTCGGCCAACGCGCCACGAAACTGGCCTACATTTTCCGCCGTGCTGTCGAACAAGGCGAACCCGTTGAAACACTGGCGAAGTTAACGGTGGCTTGCCACCTCCACGTGCTGGAGTTGAGCGAAGCCGAGCGCATCGCCATGCACTCAAACCACGGTTTGTTTCAAATGAGCGGGTTGTTGGCTCTCTCGAAATCGTTGCCGCACCTCCGGTTTTCTTCAACAGCCGCTTCCTTTGCCATCGACTCCATCCAGACCATGCTTGGAAATCATTTTTCATCGGACGGTTTGCATATGGAACATTCCCCAATGTACCACGTCTTCATGACCAATTACATGGCCCTGCTTCTTGAGTCGGGCTTCCTTGAACAATCACAAAACCTCATTGATATGACCAAAATTGCGGTTGACGCCGCACAATGGTTTGTGATGCCAGACGGGATGTTGCTTCCTTTCGGCGACACTCCACGGATACTGGCAGCCGAGCGAGCCCATTTTCCCATTGGTACGAACCAACAGGGCGAGCCAGGTGCTTCCGGTGTTCGATGGTTCAAGAGCGGTGGGCTTGTGGTTCAGCATGTGTCTTCCAACGCCGGGCAATCCAACTCCTATTTGGCGTTCAACGGCGCGTTCCATTCCCGTCAACACAAACAAGCCGATGATTTCAATTTCCTCCTCCACGCCAACGGCATGGCTATTTTTGACGATCCCGGCACCTTCACCTACCAATACGACGATCCTCGGAGAATGTATGTTGAATCAACCAGAGCCCATTCGTGTTTGGAAATTGACGGTTTGAACACCTCCCGTTACAACAACGAAGCCTATGGTTCAGCCATACGTCATGTTCAGGAAGTCGGCCCTATGCTCTTCATCGAAGCGAACCTTCACAGGAAACGATTGATTTCACCCGACCTCCCCAACAACGCCATCACGACGGCCGACGGGGTCCCCGTGGACGTACGTCACAGTCGGAAATTGATTCATTTGCCGGGAGAATTTTTGTTGGTGGTCGATGACGTAAAATCAACAAATGAACATGTGTTCAAGCAACATTTCAACCTCAATCACAAGTTGTTGATAAAACTCGGAAACAAAGCCATGGTCATGCATGGCAAATCCCTAATTGCCACCATCGAACCGCTAACGTCCTCGATGTCAGCTGTTGAATTGGCCTACGGTCAAAAGGTGCCCAAACTTCACGGGTGGGCTTCCCTTGACGGCCATACTTTGGTGTCGAGCCCAACCTTATCGGTGAAAGCGAGCGGCTCAAAACGCGTGATGGCGACGTTCATCAATCTCAAACCGTCTCGCAAAACAAAGGTGTTCTTCAACGAAGGTACTGGGGGCAAATACTTGCGCTTGGTGATTAAGCGCGACGGCAAAACTCACGAATTTCTTTACAGAGATTCCAATGATCGCCGCACATTGACCTTTGCAGCAGGCGATGAAATGTGGGAAGCAACCGTTTAATTTCAATCGGTTTTACGTTTGAACACGTATTTGGATTCCTCAGTTTCAACATCAAAATGGGTGCTCACAAGTTCCCAATTTGCCCCTCCGTATTGGTTCAAAATCGATCCCTTTGCTTCCTCCATCATGGTCCGCCCCTTCCCATTCCACAAATCTTGGGGCAGTTTGGAAAGGTCTTTTTTTTTCGTGTGACTCTTGACCATAATCCCGTTTTCAAACACGGTCCGGCCTCTGTTTTTCAGATCCACAACGAGGTATTCCCAAGCCATGTGTGAGCACAAGGCTCGCTTGCATTTAATCCCGTTGATGTCGCTAGAAACCACAAAAAAAGGGGAGTACACAACAAAGGTTCGCGATGTCTTCATTACCATGGTTCTGCTGAGTTGCGAATGGGTTGCTCATGAAGACGGTCGGTATCATTGGTTTGGGCTATGTCGGCTTACCAACCGCCATTGGTTTCCACGATGCCGGGTTTGAGGTGTGGGGTGTTGACGTGTCTCAGCGCACCGTCGACATGGTGTTGGCTGGACAAAACCCAACCGGCGACCCCGACGTGGACGACATCGTGCCGCAGCCTGGCACGGAGCGATGGCACATCACCACCTCAACTCCCGAAGCGGTCCCAAACTGCGACGTGATTCTCGTCACGGTTCCAACCCCCATCACGCACGATCTCAAGCCGGATTTGTCTTATGTAGAAGCGGCTGGGCGCGCCGTGTTTGAGGCCCTTCCCAAAGGCAAGAACACGGTGGTCGTTCTCGAGTCCACCGTGTACCCTGGTGTGACGGCTCAAACATGGTTACCCATCTTGGAGGAACTCGGTTTGGAACAGGGCAAGGACGTCAGTATTGCGTATTGCCCTGAACGGTTCAATCCCGGTGATCCGGCTCATGGTGTTCGCTCGGTTGCCCGAGTCATCGGCTGTTCAGATGAACCGGTGGGTCATGCTTTGGTGAAGTTGTACGGCAAATTGACCAGCGAAGACGTTCGATACGTTGGAAAACTTGAGGTGGCAGAAGCAGCCAAAGTCATTGAAAATGTGCAGCGCGACATTAACATCGCTTTGGTCAACGAATTGGCTCGTATTTTCCCAGCCTTGGATGTGGACGTTGAAGACGTGCTGAACGCCGCCGCCACCAAATGGAATTTCCATCGTTACACGCCAGGCGTTGGCGTAGGAGGGCACTGCATCCCCGTTGACCCGTACTACATGATTCAACGAGCCGCCGACGTGGGCGTGCCTGCAGGCCTCATCACTGCTGCTCGAGCGGTTAACCGCAACATGCCTCACCATGTTGCAGGGGTTCTTCACGAACTGCTCTATCGAGCCGGTGTTCCATCAGGTGAGGGACGAGTCCTCTTCCTCGGATGGTCCTACAAGCCAGAGGTTGGAGATCCCAGAGAGACACCTGCTGAGCCACTTTACGATTCCTTGGTCAGCAAAGGAATCAGCGTTGGGGTGTTTGACCCCCATCTTGACGGCGGCTATCCAGAGGGCGTCGTGGTCGAAACCGATGCCGCAGCATCAAAAGGGTACGATTTGGCCGTTCTTGTCACGGCCCATCAGGCTTGCATTAACCTCGATTGGGATACGCTGAAAGCCAACATGAACCATCCAATTTTGTACGACGGTCGAAGGGTTTTGGACTTGAAGGCACTGGCTGACTCTGGATGGCAGGTCCACGCCGTGGGCCGCCCCGTCTGAAGTTTGACCCTCGGTCACCCTGCCCAAATCTTATCACACACCCCGAAGTCGCTTGAACCATCGAGCGTTTTAGGTGTTGAATGAATGAAATATGTATTGAAGTGTCTCAAAACCAACGAAGAAATCTCCGATGATTACACCCTCCACCACACGGACAACTCGCTCTTGCAGGCCCAATACGATTCAGCCATCACGATTCACAACGAAGCCAAGGGCGTGTGGCGTTTTGTGGACTGGTTGCCGGTGACTCAGCCCAACCGTTACACTGCGGGGACATTGACGTACAAGGCTGAACAACTCGGAAAGGCCCTCGGTTTGTCGGACCTCTGGGTCACGTTTCACGGGCATTGGCCCGAACGAGGCGGTTTGTGCCCGACAGGGAGTTTCAAGGACATGGAGGCGGTACCAACCATCCAACGTCTGCAGGACCACAACGGTCGAGGTCTCATCTGTGCGAGCGCTGGCAACACAGCACGCGCATTTACGCACTTCTGTGGTGCTTCCGACACGCCTCTCATCGTGGTGGTTGGCAAGGAGCACGCTCACAGAATTTGGGTTCGAAAGGAGCACCCCACGGAAAGCGTCCGATTGGTGGTCGTGGAAGACGGGGACTACGCTGACGCGAAGAAGGTGGCCAAGGGCATCTCAGCTCAGTTGCCAGGCTGGCAAATGGAAGGTGGCGTGCACAACGTAGCACGACGCGACGGGATCGGCTCGCTCATCATCGACGCTGCTTACGCCATTGGACGCCTGCCCGATCATTACTTCCAGGGCGTTGGCGGTGGTCCGGGTCCCATCGGCGTGCACGAAATGGCAGAGCGATTGATCCGTTCCGGAGAATTCAGCGGACCGGTCCCACGCCAGCACCTCTCGCAGAACGTGGAGCATTGCCCCATTCACAACGCATGGCAGGCTGGGCGCAATCACCTAATCCCCAAGGATTACCCCGCTACGGAGGTTGCCGTGTACTCGGATTATTTGCTGAACAAGGGTCCGGCCTACGGCCTTACTGGGGCCCTGTACGACATTCTCAAGGCCTCAAATGGCCAAACTCACGTGGTGACTCGTGACGATGCCATGACTTGCAAGCGTTTGTTCGAAGAAACTGAAGGCATCGACATCATGACGCCGGGTGCTGTGGCCCTATCGAGCGTTCAGCAAGCCCTTGCGCAGGGCGACATCCGTCCTTCGGATTGTGTTGTGTTGAACATCAGTGGAGGTGGTGTCGAGCGCCTTCGTGACGGACACGCCACTCGAGTGGTTGAACCGTGGCTTCGGGTCACCGTCGCCGAGGGAGTCCATCAAATTCTGAAGAGGCTGGCCTTGGATGAATCAGGGCAGTGAATGCGCAGGTTCAAAGAGCGAGCCTCCTTTGTCAAATTGAGGGACAGACATGGTTGACTCGACTTGGGTGGAATCTGAAGTGCTCAAGGCCGTACCAGACGCCACCGTTGAGGTCATCGATCTGCACGGCTCAGGTGACCACTTCCACGTTCGAGTCATCTCCGAGACGTTTGAGGGGGTCCGTCCACTTCAGCGCCAACGACAAATTTTGGCCGTGATGAAAGCCCACATCCCCCATCCTGTTCACGCACTTGACCTCAAGTGCATGACCCCGGCCCAAGCGGCCACAGCCGGCGATACGGCGTTTGACCCCCACGCAGGTGGTCGAGGCGTCCACATCCGGCGACTAAAGAACAACAAGGAGTGAACCCCATGAATTGGACCCCAGAAGAATTGCAAAGCCTCGTCGACGACCACCCCATCGTGCTGTTCATGAAAGGCAGCCCCAACGAGCCCCAATGTGGGTTCTCAAACCGTGCTGCACAAGCTCTCCAGTCGCTCGGTGAAGAATTTGCATCCGTGAACGTTCTCAGCGACGCCCGCGCCATCCCTTCGATTTGCAGTTGGGCAGACTTCCCAACCATGCCTCAAATTTACATCCACGGTGAACTCATCGGCGGCTCTGACATTGCCCTTGAGATGCTCAACGACGGAAGTTTGCGAGAGATGGTCGATGCTGGACGCTCGGCTTGAAATCAAGCCAGTCGACATCCATCCCGCTTCGGGGTCCGAACGCCGTTTGTCGTCACGGCGACGACCCAATCGTTTCAAACGCAACTCGCTGAGTTCTGGAACGAACCACCGTTTTGAAGGCCTCAATGTTCGACAACAACGGTGGAACAATCCTTCATGACATGCAACTCATCGTCTCGCACATGGCACGCCCGAGTCGCTGGAGCGATGAGCGGAAAGCCAACCGGGAACAGGCGGATTGGATTGTCAAATGGTTGCAGGCCAACGGGCCAGCGACCACCATGGACATCGTGGCGGCGCTGGAGGAAGAAGGCCGGGCCGTTCAAGCGCATGTTCTGCAACGGGCGCTGCGTCGATCTCCTTTCGTCCACAAGGTCGGAACCGTGGATGGGCCTCGTGGGCCGTTGAGTCGCTGGATGTTTTCAGTTGACGATGACCTTACCGACGCATCGTCTTGAAGGATGCCATGCCATCCGATGTCATGGTGAGCGGGCCACAGCAACGCAAACCTTCGGTGGGACGTGACTCCACCTGGTTGGTTGGCGCAGATTTGTTCGCCGTGGCATTGGCCTTCCTCGGGCAAATCATTCTGGCACGAATGTTGCTTCCTGAACAGTACGGATGGATGGTCATCGCCATTGATGTCTACGCCTCATTCTTCCTCGTCGTTGACTTGGGTTTGCCGACGCTTCTGGCTCGTGATGGGGCTCAGGCTCCAGACCTTGTTCCACGTGCTGTGCATCGAATGTATCGATACCAAGCGTTGGCCATGATCCCGTTCGCTCTTGCAGCACTTGCCCTCCGGCCCGACACTTGGCTCGTACCCGAAATGCCCCTCGCCCTCATGCTTGCTGCTTTGCTGACGGCGGTCGCTCATGTGGGCTCATACGCCCCACGATCCGGCCTTAGGGTGATGGGCGAAGCCCGTTGGGAAGCCCTGACCAAGGTGGTTGAACGCAGCATAACGGTGTTGGCTTACGGGGCGCTTGCGTTCCTCGGAGTAACGGAAGCATCCGCCTATTTGTGGGCGTTCTGCGCTGGGGCTTTGGTCGGTTGGTTGGCACCGTATGTCCTCGTTCGGCTGGTCGCCCCACCCCGTTCTTCGGGCGCTGTGAATTGGTCACGGTTGGGGCCCAACTGGAACACACACGCCTCGTTGTTGATGGCTTCACTTCCGTTTGCGGTGACCCTTGGCGTGTTGCCCTATGTGGTTCGAATCGAAAAGTTCCTGGTCACGCTGCAAGGCGGTTCAGAACTGGCAGCAGTCTTTCACGTGGCTCAACTGGCATGGTTGGCTGGATTGGTCGTTCCAGCAGCGCTCCGTGCGGCTCTGTTGCCGGTGTTGGGTGAAGCCCGAGGCTCTCCGTTGAGGGTGCGTCAAGCCTTAGACACCTCCCTGGACCTCTGCATGGGGTTGCTGCCCATGGGGTTGATCGGTGGCTACGTGGTCGTGGCTTTGTTGGCACCTGTGGCGTTCCCAAGCGAGTATTTTGACGGAACGTTTGGAGCCTCGGCGGTGGACCTCTTCATCGTGATGCTGTTGGGTTGGGCCCTGACGTTGCTCGCCACCCCAACCTACACGGCCGTCATGACTTCATTCAACCCTTGGAGGTTCACAGGCTTCATTTTCATCGTTCTTCTGTTCGCCACTGCTATCGGTTACGTCGCCGTCATCAGCCTTGCTTCAACACCTGGAGGTTGGTTGAGGGCAGGAGCCGTCGCCAGCTCACTTTCTGCAGGGGTGCTCTTGGTGGCTTCCTGGCTGATGAGCGGCCAAAAAGGATGGGTTCGAGCCCGATCCGACGATTGGGGATTGGCGCTTCTCTGTACGGGATTTTTTGTTGTGGGACTGGCGACTTCAACCCTGTGGTGGGTGTTTGCAGCCCCGCTGGTGTCGTTCATTCCCTCAGGGCTTCGAGCACTTCAGTCCACGCGTTCTTGACCGCATCAACCGAGGCGAAGGCCAGCACATCTTGCGGTGTTTCTTCCAACGGCCAACCGTCGTGCAACGCCCTCTCAACACCGTCCGCAAGGGCCTCTGGCGTTGGTTCAACAACCCAGCTTGACGGGAGGTACGTCGCTACTTCTCCGACATCAACGCTCACCACGGGCGTGCCGCACAACAACGCTTCTCTCGCCACCAAAGGTCCGGCTTCTCGCGAGGAGGTGACGACGGTCACATCGGCAACCATCATCCGGTCAAACACGACGTCTCGTGGCTGATGGCGTAACGTGGTCACGCCGACCACCCAACCTCGTTGTTCCAAGACTTCTCCGGCTTGAAGAGCCAAGAGATGCCGTTTTTCAGGGCGGCGAGGGTCCGCAGGGAAGAGCAGATCGATGCTTGCTTTTCGCCATCGCCCTCTCCACGGCTTCATGGGCCTTGCCCAGTCCTTGCCCACATGGGTGTGGCACGGGAGGATTGTGAGGTCCTGAGGTGGTTGAGGCAAGCCTTCAGCGATGTTGGCCAAACGTGGCGTAACGCACACCAATTTGCTGCATGAAGCGGCAAGCCCGGCAATGTGTTTGTTGAGATGGGTGTTCAGTCCAACATCAAAGTCATGACCGTGGACCACCCCAACCCATGGGACCGCCCACCGCTTGGAAAGAGCGTTCGCGAGAACGCCAACCGGCCAAAGGGTGTGGCAAACAATCGCATCGGGGCGCCATGAGCCCAAGTGCTGTTCAACGCTTGCGGCTCGTCGCTTGATGCTCCATGCCGTGACCGATGGGTACGGGTGGTCGGGCAGGGCAAAAAATCGAGGGCATTGGACATCACCACCTTCAAAATTCCAACGTTTTGGGGCCTTTGACACCCCGACCATGGTCGACCGCCGCGCTTCTGCAAATCTTGGCATGCGTGGCAATGGATTCACCACACGGACGTCGTGGCCCATGTTCTTGAGCAGCTCAACATGATCGTGCACAAACACCCCCCTTGCAGGGTTGGCTGGCAGCGGGTAAAGCAACGAGACAACGAGAATCCTGATGCGCCCACATCCTCAAGACATCAAGGCTTCGTGAATGGTATCAAGATTGTCTTTGACCGACGCACGGTCGTTGAACAATCCTGATCCAACGACGCAGTTGGACACGCCCCAGCTCTGCAGCATGGCGATGTTATGGGCTTTGACGCCACCGTCGACTTGAATTTGTACCGGGCGCCCTCCAGCAGCTATTTGTTCGTCAATGGCCGTTTTCAATCGCCTGATTTTTTGCTCAACCCCCGGAATAAACGATTGTCCACCAAATCCAGGGTTCACGCTCATGATGAGCACGAGATCAACCTCACTGAGCACCTCAAGAGCCGCTTCGACCGGTGTGCCGGGGTTGAGCACCACGCCAACGCTGGCTCCGCCAGCTCGAATGGCCGTGACCAAGCGATGAAGATGCTTCACCGCTTCAACATGAACCGTGAGATGGTTGCAACCGGCATCGATGTAATCTTGAAAGCAACGTTCAGCGTTTTCGATCATCAGGTGGGCGTCAAAGACGGGCTTGGGGCCAAGTGCCTCACGAAGTCGGCGAATCACGGGAGGGCCAAACGTCAAATTTGGAACGAAGTTCCCGTCCATGACGTCCAGATGCATCCAATCCAATCCCGCATCAAGGGCTTCTTGACAATCCTCGGCGAGTGCTGCGAGGTTGGCGGTCAAAACGCTGGGGGCGATCACCATGCTGTCCATGTTCGTGCCACGGCTGGGGGTTTGATGAGTCTTGTCGTTTGTCAACCCCATTCCCACCAGCGCAAACCATCATAACAGGACTGGCTGACCGAACAACCGGGTGAACCCATGGGCGAAGTAAGGAACATTACCGACGCAGAATACCAAAACACGATCAGCGGCAACGAATGGGTTATCGTGGATTTCTGGGCGCCTTGGTGCAGTCCATGCAAGGCCATCGCCCCCGTGCTCGAGGCTGTTGCAGCAGAGCGCGAACTCTTGGTGGCCAAGGTTGACACCGACACCAACCCCGCTACTGCAGCGTCGCTTGGCGTCCGCAGCATTCCTTCGTTGTTCATCTACCGCAACGGTACGATGGTCAGCAACAAATCAGGCGGCATGAAGAAACCCGCCTTGCTGGCTTGGATTGACGAGGTCATGTCGGCCGACGACTTCTGATCAGCCAAGTCGCGCTTTCCGGTTCACTTTGGTGGGGCCCACTTCTCGCAACAACCGTTCCTTGAGCGCTTCGTGAAGCCACATTCCCTCTTCAAGTTCCAACAACAACCCGTGTTTGAGCAGCGAATCGGGCGGTAATCCGTCCCACCCAGTGCTGTTGGCCAGTTGTTCCCATGGCACGGGTGCATCCGCCAACGCCAGTGTGGCAAGGAGTTCCTTTTCTTGCTCGGGTAGGCGAGTCAAAATTTCTTCATCGAGGAACCGCAACCAATCCTGGTGGGTTGGTTGACCGTACAGTTCCAACAATTCCAATGCCAGCGGATGGCCTCCGGTGGCCATGTGAACGTCTTCAGCCGTGGAGTTTGATGGCTCAATGGTGGAAAGCCACGACTTGATGGCGTCCAGCCCCAACCCGCTCAAGGGCAATTCGCGAACGTGGTCCCGAATATGCACGTCGCGCCGATCGTAGAAATTTAGGGTGGTGCGGGAGATGAACACGATGCGCAAAGGCGCCTGCTGAGCCAACTGCACAAGGGATCCCAGCAGGTGTTTGGCGTGTTCGCTGATGTAATGGACATCGTCCAACACGATGAGCCAGTATGGGGGGGGACCTCCTGAACGGTCTTTGAACCGTTCACGAATGGTGTTTGCATCGGTCATGTAGGCCAACAACCGTCGTCGCCACGCATCGACATCCATCGTTGCCCCCGGCGTCAAGGGGAGGGTTTCAATCAGGCCGTAAGGGTCGTGCGATTCATCAATTCCAAACCGATGCAGCAAACTCGTCGCCAACCCGAGCGATCGATCCCATGGTTGGCAGGTGTACCAGCAAACCGACAGGTTGGTGTCCTCTCCAAGATGGCGTTTGAGCCAATGAGCCACCAGGGTGGATTTTCCGATGCCTGCGATGCCGTGAACCAACATGGCTGGTCGGCGATCGTCGTGCCATGATTGGAGTGCTTCCATTTCCTTGTCCCGTCCATAAACCGGCCGAGTGGCTGGTGGGACGTTGGCGTAGGTCGCATGAACGCCAACCAGAGGGAGAAGTCGACCAGGGGCATTGGGGCTCCCGTCCTCACCAGATGTGATCGCTCCGAAACGGATGTCGCCGTAGGTCAGCACCCCTTCGTGTTGGGCGTGAAGGAGAATTTGCAAGAGCGTCATGTTGGTGTTGAGCATTCCAGGAACATCTTCCGATTTCACTTCAAGGAGTTCACCTTCTTTGTTGCGCAACAAAATTTTGGTTGCCGAGAGGTGTTTTTTCCGATGCTTGGCTTCCCTGCGACCTGTGCTTGTCAACTGCCATGTTTTTTGTCTGCGTTCGGTGCCTTCCACGCTACGGGTGTGTTCCTCAACCAACTCGTCCTGAAGGAGACTCTTCATGGTCCGGCTGACGTTTGGTGGATGCTGAGCACATGCCTCGGCGATGCCGGGTCGGGTCATGGATGAAGGGACCATGAACCGGTCGGCCCATCCGTCGCAGTCCAGCAAGTGCAGAAGGATACGGTCGGGGGCAGCGACGTTCACCTTGGGGATTTCGCCCGCCATGGTGAGGGCTGGGTCCGGTAAATGTTCAACACTTTCGTTGGCGGTGCGGCCATCTTCAGGCCCTCTTGTGTTGGCACAACATGACAGCAAACCTAATACCATTACGATGATGGCCCACCATGAGTCACCA
>QXXW01000139.1:0-6214 GCA_009887255.1 Candidatus Poseidoniales archaeon
TCTCGTTGGTCGATGCCGTCGGGCAATTCTGTGCCGGACAACATGAGGTTCACGAGTCCACCCGCACTGTTCACAAACGGATGAGGATCCTCAAGCCCGAGCAAACCAACGGCCAAGCTGCCACGAATTTTGTCGGTTGGATCCATCACACCGATGCCGAGCACGTCAAGTTGAGCCAACTGTGTTGGTGTTTGACCGGACAGGTCACAGTGGAAACCGGTTGGGGGCAAGAACGAGTGGCAATCGACACCAGCCTTTGCCAACTGGTGGAACCATTCACTCGGTACAGGGTAGGTGTGGCTGAGAATGTGGAAGCCATCGAGTTGAGATTCTCCCGTCTCATCGGTCCAGTCCAACGGGGACAGCAAGGTCAAGTCTCGATACTGAAGCTGGCTGATGTCGGCCCCAGAATCTGTTGGAAGCCAACCGTGTTTGGCGTCCGCCAAGGGGTTGATGCCGAGTTGTGAAATCAGATCCAGGTTTGCGTTGGTATCAACCTCCAGTTGCTCGTTTGAAGAGCTGTTGGCGGCGGCCAACGGCAGCATCACTTGAGTCATCATCAAGATGGTCAAAAAGACGGATACACGAACTTGCCTGCTCTGCATGGTTGCTAGCAGGGGCGACTCCCTCATCAAAGATTGCATTCAAGGTCACTGTTGGGCGGGTGGAGCGAGGGTTCAAATGGCGTGCGCTCTGCGTTTTGCGCATGACGAGGGCCATGGCGAACCAAGCAAACTCGAACACGAGCGGGAACCCTGACGCCATGGACCCCGAAAACGGAAACGAAGACTCCCAAGTTCTCGGGCGTCAAGTTTGGCGTGTGATTCCATACGCAAAGCGGTACCCAGGTCGTGTGTTGACGGGAATTTTAGCCAACGCAACGGCACGTGTGTTCGACTTGATGCCGTTTGTGGCCATTGGACTGGCCGTTGATTACTTCACCACCGATGTGCTCTCGGGGCCACAAATCGTTCAGGATTTGGTCACTGGAATTCACAGCAATCCTGCGTATGGCTACGGGATTTTGGTGTTCTTGGGCTTCCTTTGTCTTGCTGTGTTTCAGGGGATTTCAGAATATGCATGGCAAACCCTGGGCTACAACATCCAACACGACCTAAGGATGGACGCAACCCGATCTCTCATCGCTATGGAAGCCTCGTACTACGACCTTCGACAAACGGGTCAAATCATGTCCGTGTTATCCAGCGATGTCAATCAACTCGAGGACGTTGTCTCGGATTCATCAACGTCAATCATTCGAATCGTGATCACGTTTGCGACGGCGTTTGTCATTCTCGTGTTGATGTCATGGAGGCTCGCCGCCGTTTTGTTCGCTCCAATTTTGTTCATCGTTCCAGCGGTTTATTGGTTTTCAACCCGGGTCCAAAGGAAGTACCGAAAGCAGAGAGAATCCACCGGAGACATCAACGCAGTCTTGGAAAACCTCGTTTCAGGGATCGCTGTGGTTCAGGCGTACAACGCCCAGGATTGGGAAGCCGACCGTGTTGCACGTGACTCGGGCACCTACCGCGATCAGGCCATGGGTGCCAGCAAAGATCGCAACCGATTCGTTCCCATGATTTACGCCATTGCAGGGGTGGCCTTCGGTTTGCTTGTCACGGCGGGCGGCTACCTTGCCAGCATTGACGAAATCACGACCGGGCAACTCGTGACCTTCCTGCTCATCAGCACACGAATGACCATGCCAATGTTCATCTTTGGCATTTTGATCAACCAATTGCAACGTGGAGAAGCGGCTGCGCGTCGTGTCTTTGCAGCGGTTGACCTCGAACCAACCATTGTTGACGACCCGAAGGCGGTTCCGTTGGAAGGGGGCATCAAATCGGTGGCCTTCAAGGACGTTTACTTCACCTATCCCAACACCACCGTCAAGGTTCTCAACGGGATTTCCTTTGAAGTGACAGGTGGCGATTTCCTTGGCATCATGGGCCACACCGGGGCCGGCAAGACCACCATTCTCAAACTGTTGATGCGGTACTACACACCCAACAGCGGCGAGGTGCTGATCAACGGCCGACCCATCACCGACTTTACGCTCCATTCCTTGCGTGAAGCTATTGGCTTTGTCAGTCAAGAACCGTTCCTCTTCTACGGAACCGTCCGGGAAAACGTCATTTACAACCAGTCTGCAAAGGACGAAGACCTGCAGAAAGCCCTCGAAATGGCAGGGGCTTGGGAATTCGTGCAAGAACTTGAGGACGGTCTGAACACGATGGTTGGTGATCGAGGTGCCAAACTCAGCGGTGGCCAGCGCGCCCGCATCTCCCTTGCTCGTGCCATTTTGAAGGCTCCCAGCCTGTTGATTCTCGACGAAGCGAGCAGTGCATTGGACGCAGAGACAGAACGTCGCATACAGAAGAATCTCTTGTCGTCTGGAGAAGACCGAGCAACCATTGCAGTGGCCCACCGCTTGAGCACGATTCGCAACGCCAACGAGATCCTTTCAATGGTTGACGGTGCAATTGTTGAGCGTGGCCTTCACGACGACCTTGTGGCATCAGGTGGTGTCTATGCGAGCCAATGGACGATCCAAACCGGTGACATGGCTGGACTTTGAACCACCATCAGACCTCGAGCACGATTGTTCTCGTCTCCCTAAAAGGCCATGAAACGGCCACATGACGTTGTTGGCCACCGGTTTGACCAAACGGTATCAATCGGCCTTGTCGGCCGATGCAAAACCAGAGCCGCTTTCAACAGCTGCAGGGTTTCGTGAAAACATCAACATCAACACGGCCAACGTGACCACCAACAGCGATGACCATGACGGCATCAAGGGAACCGTCTCAAAGGACACGGGCAACCAGGAGAGAAGGGATTCACCTCGTGTGTACGTGCCACCCAACGAGGCGGTCAGCAGCACGCAGGCCGAGGCCAAGGCGCCTGCGATGGATTGCATGAGCACGGAACTCCGTTCGTTCCACACCGCTCGCCCTCTTTTCCATCGAGTCCACAACAATCCGAGGCCCAAACCCAAGCCGGTCATGGCGAGGCTGAGTTTGTTCGCCAGAAGCGGATGATTCAGTCCATCTCCAGAACTTGATTGGATGCCGGTCACGATGGCCAACGGCATGGCAAGGAGACCGAACAGAAGAGCGAAGTGAGCGACGTGATCACCAATCAACAACATTCTCCTTCTCGCCTCACCCCCCCATGCACCAACACCGGCCATGATGAAGGCCACACCAGCCATGGCCAGTGAGCCCACTGCGACTTCGGTGGATACGACGTGGAGGGTGCTGGCCGAGACCATCAGAATTTCACCTCCATTTCTTCAAGTGAATCGTAGTCAACTTCTTTCAGCGGGTCCTCATCTTCAGCAGGCGGTCGGCGTTGGGCGGTGATCACAAAGGCTGCGCAAAACAGACCCAGCGCTGTTGCTTGAAGGTAAATCTGCCACTCGTTGAGGTCAAGCGGTGGTTCTTGGCTTGTTAATTGGAACCAGGGTGTTGTTTGGTTCGGCCCCTCTCCGGTCAAGACGAGGCGCCATTCCACGGTGTTGGGGGCAAGGGAAGCGGGCAACGTGACCGACCATTCATTTTGGGCAAGTGGTTGCACCTCAGCACTGGATGTTCGTCCGGTTTCGTCTCGCCACTCCGCAGTGAGGTTCATCACGTTCAGGGTTGGAACGGTCAAGACCGTTGACGTGCCAAGGTTACGCTGACTTGGTGGTGCAAAGGTCGGGTCGGGTTGAGGAAGATTTTCTGGAACGGGCATCACGGTGACGGTGTGGCCTTGGCTTTGGCCGAAAAATGGCGCATCTTGATTCCCCTCTCCGTGGTGAAGCGCAGCATAGAGGATGTGCTCGCCCACACCCGGGGCTCGAACGGTCCAAGTCACGCTGGTGGCGTTGGCTCCGTTTTCGAGTTGAACTTCCACGTAGTTCGTCACCGTGCCTTCGCTGTTGGTCACGATGGTCCATCCGTCGTCGGACGGCTCGTCCCCAACCCCAGTGACGTCACTAAGCAAGAACACACCAAGGAGGCCACTGGGTGTTGAGACGGCTTCGGAAACATGGACCGTTATGCTTGTGAACATGCCCTCGTAGGCGATGTCAGCTCCAACGATGGTCACGTTCGCAGGGCTTGTTATGTTCATGTTGGCGTCGCCGTGGCAGGCTCCACCGCACTGGAAATCAAAATCTCCGGACCCAACACCGTTGGGGTTGGCTGAACCCACGCCTGGGAACATCAGCAACAACGCCACAAGCAGGAGAGGCAGGCGCCGCTTCATCACCAGCGCCTCCTTGAACTCACCAAACTCAAGGTGCCAAGAACGAGAAGGAGGAGTGCGATGGCCAGACCGCCAACGTCGGATGAAGACTCGGCCTCAGCCGCATCCGCCGTGGTTTGAACCGAACCCTCGGCCGTACCGGCATGATAGGTGCGGTCCTCTGAAAACGGTTGAACGGTGTAAACGTGCAATCCCTCAGTGGGCGGGAAATCGGAGAACGACGTGTTCGTGGTCTCTCCGATGTTCATGCCGTTTCGCAAAATTTGAAACCCGACATTCGGGCCCGACCACGACCACTCCAAGACGACCTTTGCGGACGCCGAGTCAAAGGTTGAGGACAAGCCGGTAATCTGTGGTCCCGAGGAAGGTGTTAGGGTGATGGAGGTCGTTGTTGAAGCACCGTGCTCGTCGGTAACCGTGAGGTTCAATGTACCTGAGCGTTCAACGATTGGCTTGGCTTCTGGTCCTGTGATGGTGACACCGTTCAACGTCCAGGTGCTGAAGAGGTTGCTCTGCTCTGGATCTGTGGAAGCCGAAGATGTCACTCGCACCTCCTCACCCATCCAGACCTCATCGGTTAGCAGGGTGATCACAGCCAAGGGTGGGAGGTTGGTCACCGTCCGAACAAGTTCCGCCATCTGACCGGTCGTCTCTCCGTCGTCAACGGTGGCTTCCATGCGCCACGTCTGGCCGGGTGCAAGCCGCTCGAGCGGTACGGTGGTGGCGTTTTGGAGGGTGGAATCAAGAAATCCATTGCGGTACCAGGCCGTGGTTAGTGTCAGATTGTCGTTGTCCGCATCGGTGAAATTGACGCTCACAATCAAGGGCTCCAAGGCCGTGATGTTGGCCGGTGTGGTGATGGTTACCAGAGGAGCGGAGTTGGTGAGGAGAACGGGTTGTGTGTTGACTGTGATGTTCAATTCGCCGTCCGAAAACAGCACTTCAGCCGACCATTCCTCTCCCTTGGCAAGGGCACTTGAGGGCAAGGAATGTTGACCTCTGTAATCGGTTTGAGATTGGTTGTCGAGGTACCAGATGACGTCGCCAACGGTCACGTTGTCACCGTCGTTGTCGAAGGTGGTGGTGGAGAGGGAAAACCCGTCTGCAACAGTGAAATCGAGGTGATTGATCTCGGCCGTTGCCGTGGGTGCTGCGTTGGTCACAAGCACTTCCTGGCTGGTGAACCATGCGGACCAGTTGCTGCCATCCGACACGCGAACTTCCACCGACCAGCGATCTCCACGGTTGGTCTGGGAAGCCAGCAAGGTGTTGCCCTCGCCGGTGCTGGACACCCACACGGCGTTCCTCAGCCAACGGTGTTCCACGCTTTGAATGGAATCTCCCTCAAGATCGGTGGCCGTGAAGTTCACGATCAGGTTGATGTCGGAAGGGGTCGAAGTCCCGTTAAGGAAGGTCACCGATGTGACGGATGGAGGGGTGTTTTGTCCGCCCACCGTAATGGTGGGAGTGCTGTACCATCCCGACACGCTCTCGTTGTCGGTCCCCTGGACCTGCCCGACCCAGGTGTCGCCGTCCCTCGTCGCAACAGCCGGCAGCACGTCGTTCCCGTCGAGGCTCGAAACATGGACGCCATCAAGCAACCAGCGAAACGCCGTGGAAAACTCATCACCGTCGTCATCAACGGGTTTGAATTCTATGCTGACGCTGTTGCTGGTGCTTGGGTTCAAGTTTGATGCCGTGAGGTTCTGAAAACGAGGAGGGCTGTTCACGACGGTCACGTTGGCCGACATCACCGCCTCCCCTGTTGATTCGCCGTCTGAAGGGGTCACATCCACTCGCCAAGTATCTCCTTTGGTGGTGGCGGTTGAGGGCAGGGTGCTCGTGACGTGTTCGCTCATCAACGTCCCGTTGAGATGCCACGCATAGGTGGTGCCGGATTCAGCATCTTGGTCGCTGTCGGTGAAGGTGTAGTCCGCAACGAGGTCGTTGCTTGTCATCG
>QXXW01000014.1:0-5045 GCA_009887255.1 Candidatus Poseidoniales archaeon
GGAATGTCGATCACTCCGTCGGAATCATAATCCAGGCCAATTGAAACGATAGTACCGTCCAAATCCATTGCAGACCATGACAGATAGACCAGTCGTGAATAGGTTCCATCGCCGTCATCGGCCAAAGCATCATCATCTGAGCTGACGAAATTAGCCGTGACTATAGGGGCGGAGTTAAGGATGACATTTGCGTTTGAACCACCAATTTCGACAACTTGCCACCCGGTTGACATGCATGCCTGGAAGTTGGCATCAGCTTCAACATAGTACAATCGCCCTTGGGTTGTTGAATCGCATGTAGGAAGATCATTTGATGTAGGAACATAGTAGGTTGGCCAATCATCACTTAATTCGAGGATTACCTCGTCTCCGTCCGTAGTTTCAACTTCAGAATCTCCGATACAGCCTGATAGCCCAGAAGTCATCATCAATAAACAAAGCAAAATTACAATTTTTCTCATGGTTTCATCACATGAATGAAGGTTATTAGTAATGCTTGTACAAATATATGTGTCAAAATTTCTGGGTTTTTCCCGATTCACATGGGGTCCGGTTGTATTCGCATACGGCCACAAGGGTACCCAATGCTTGCCCGTCTGAGCAAAGGGGGCCGCATGAAGTTGTTTGGTACAACAGTTGTACGCATGGTTCATAGTTCAGCGTTGATTCGTTCAAACATGGGAAGGACATGGCACCTGCTTGTTGCAGCCACCATCTGTTTGTGCTCGCTCTCGGGGTGCCTGGGCGGAGCACCGTTGGACTACCATTATTCAGCGGAGGATGCTGAAGGTGCCGTCTCCTCCGAAGGCATCAACGATCAACTGTTCAACGTTACACTCACCGAGCAAGGGGCAACGGACATGAAATTCTCCTCTCTTGTCGTCGTTGTTACACAAGACGGTGCCTCTTACCGTTGCCTCCCAGAAGGCGAAGGTGGAAACTGCACGGTGACCCAACCATCCGGCTCCGATGATGCTCTTTGGGAAGAGGGGGAAACGTTGACCGTCTCGGAACGTGGTACGGACATTTGTGGCAGAACTTGCATTCTCACCTTTTCGATCAACGGTCCTTCTGGGACACAAACCACTGGGCCGACCGTTCTCACCCTCAACTAACCCGTGCCCAGACTCCATCTCTTTTCGTTCCCCAACCAGTCGTCGACCTGTTCATTGGCACAAGATTCCAACCGAGTTGATGGTGTTCTTTTCTTAGCATGGTGGACGTTGAATTGTCATGATTGCAAACTCGTTGGCGTCACCATCAAGCAGCCACATCGAAGGACGCTCAATGGTTGATTGACGTTTGGATGGTTTTGATGCTGCCAAATGCATGGCTCAACCAACCAATCAAATATCAGCAAGATGAGCGTTGGTCATGACATTCCACGATGATGTGTTTGCAAGCATCCAATCGATTCTCGAAGGAGAGGACGACTGGGTGTCTGCCATGTCAACGGTTGCCTGTGAATTGCACAATTCGTTCGAACACTTTCACTGGACCGGTTTTTACCGAACTGTAGAACCAAATGTGCTGAAAATCGGACCTTACCAAGGCGGGCACGGCTGTTTGGTGATTCCTTTTGACAAAGGCATATGCGGCGCTGCGGCACGAACCGGTCAAACGCAAGACGTGCCTGATGTTCATGCGAGACTTGAGCACATTGCATGCAGTTCCACAACATTAAGCGAAGTGGTTGTTCCAATAAAAAATTCAAACGGTCAAGTCGTGGCGGTCCTCGACCTTGATTCTGACTTGCCTGCAGCTTTTTCCAGGGCAGACATTGACTTTGCTGAACATCTTTGCAAATACTTAGGTGAGAAGTACTTCTCATCAGCAAGGTGTTGAGAAACAACCTCACGTGCAGGCACGCCTTGTTCGCCCCGAACCTTGGGTGACACGACATCTTCCAACGCCAGGTCTTCGGGCCAACGATCCAAATTGACCTCTTCAGCGAGCCTTGATGGATGATGGAGGGCTCGTCCCGATGCGAATGCGACCTGTTAGTGGGATCCCAGATCCGTTTGCTCACCAGAGGTGAACATGACCAATCCAAGGCAGGGTTCATTCGTCCTTGTCGCCCGAACCTGAAGCTGTACCGGTGTCGACGAACGGATGATCCGCCCATTCGGGGTATTGGGCACAATGGTCAACGGAGGCTACCTCCAGTGGAATGTTGTAAATGTCAAAAATGGTGGCGATGTTTGAGCCTGTGGCGGTGCAAAGTTGCACGCCCCAATTGTCCCAGTCGTACACCCCTGTGCTGTTGGCGATGTTGATGATGCCCTCTCGGTAGACGCCGAATCCGAATTCGTCACCGATGAACCACAGCAGCGAATAGCCTGCGCTTCCAGCGTAATTCCCAAAGCCCGAGGCCGTGGCGTTCTGGTAGTCAGCTCCTGCGGCCAAGTAATCGTCGACAAAGAACTGGAGGGTGGCGACCGTTGTGGTGTTCTTGTTCGTCTCCCATATTTCGGTATCACGAACCATCTTGTAGTAAGCGGCTGGTGCCAAATCGGCCCAACTTTCACCAAGTTTGGGCATGGAACTCGGTTCCAAAACATGCGTTAACTCATGCAGCAGCACCCAATGCAAGGAGGTGTTGGCGGCATCGTCGGTGAGGTAAGGGAGAATGTCGATTTGTTTGGATGGAATGGGGTCTGCTCCAAGCATGAAGGCCGTGGGGTTTTGATTCATCGCTACATCAGGCACCCAAATGGCCTTCCGTGTGTACGTGTCCTCAACCCCATGGAACCATTTGAGCCAACCGGTTCCATTGTCGATCATGCCAAAACTGGCCATTGGGTTCTCCCAATCGGCAACATAACTTGTGGGTATGGACAGAACGATGTGTTCGCCCTCAAAAACCGCCCATGGATTGTCGATTTGGCGCTGCAGCGCCCATGCTTCGGTCGTCGTTTGTCCAAGCACGTAATGAGGTGCGCGACTCACGTTTTCCACAGAGACGGTTTGGTCTCCTAGGTTGATGACTTCAGGGTACTGAAACACGATGAGTCCGCCGTATGCGCTCGAGAGCCGAATCTCTTCAGAAACAATGTGCTTGCCGGTTGCAATACCTGGGTCTCTGGCAAACCCTTCGTAGTTGAATGAGCCGTAAAGGGTGTTCTCACAGTGTGCTCCGATGGTCACAATGATACGTTGATTCACCATTGCTGACGGGACTCTCACCACGATTTCATCACCAGCGTTGGCCCACAACGGCGTGATTTGGTTGATCCTCTGGATGGCACAAGCATAATTTTCAGACCCTCGGCCGTCATCGATGTCCGTGTTCGTCAAGTCGAGCACGTGTGTGTGTGTTCCAAGCGTAGCGTTGCCCAAGCCAGGGTATGTGGCAGCGTTCACATCAACGTAGCCTGTATCGCTGGGCATGTTTTGGACATAGCCTGTTTTCGCCACATGAATGGCGTCAAGTTGAGCCGTTCGAAACGTGGGCCCCTCCGCTCTATGGATCGGCCAATCGTACTCGGTCACCAGACCGCCCAACACTTCCATGAAACGCTCGCCGTATCCACTGCCGTTGTACATGTATCCCCGCTCTCGATCAACCTGAAAGAGTCCATTTACCGTTCCAATAGCAGGCGAACTGCTGTCCACCTCCTCGTCGTTTTGGAAGAGTTCATGCAATGCGGTGTAGCCGTTCCTCATTGGTGAATAGCTCTCTTCGTCAAGGTTCACGTTGAACACAGTTTCCCCGGCCGCCACAAACAATTCACCGTGGTTCACCGATTGAATGAATGAATTGGTGCCCATGACAACCGCCCCTCGCTCATGGGTGAGCCAATGCGAAAGGTTGTCGGGAGAGGTGATGGCACCAGCACCAATCGCCACCATGCAATCACTGGTTGCAAAATCAGTTGAAACGGTGTAGCCAATTTCGGTCAGCAACTGCTCGAAGCTTGCCCTGTTCACATTGTTGTCCGAATCCAAGATCACGTGCACCGAGGTTGCGGGTCCACAGGCCCATTCGATCGACGAATCAAAGATCGGGTGACGCTCGGAGGGAGACAACACCGACAACCCACCTGCTGCAACCACTTTGGAGCCGTAAGTGTAGGTTGCTCCGATTTGAGGAGCGCTCTCTTTGTCCAAGGCAAAAGCAAGGGCAGGCACAGTAATGGGAATGATCACCGCACCGGCACTGGAAGGGGCGGATGTGGCTCCAACGGAGGTCAACACATCGTAATCTGAATTGAGATCGTAAGCGGTGAGCGCCACCTCGAACGTTGAACCGTTGTGGGTGAGGTTAACCCGATGGTTTCGGAAGGGCGTGCTCAGGTTGCCCACCAAATGGCCGTTCGCATCGATGCTGAGGCCTACAGGAAGCGAGGGCGATACCGACACATCACTGCCACCGGTTTGCAAGTCAAGATCGATGGAGGTGTTGGTCGGAAGGTGGGTGAAGGGTTCAATCGTCAGCGTGCCGGCGTCATCTGGATTCAGCATGGGGGTGACGTCTGGGATTTCCACCGGCTCATCGGGTTCAAATGGAGGCAGGATGGGTTCTTCCCCACCACCGTGGTCGTGTCCGTCATCCGTTTCATTGTCTCCTGTGCCATCACCTGATCCGTCATCTGGTGCGGTTGAGTTTCCTCCGCCAGTGGTCATGTTCCCGGTTGTTTCGTTGGTTACGGTGTCATCATTGCCTCCGTTCTGCTCAACCTCATCGGTGGGTCCTGGTTCGCTGGTGGGTGAATCGCTGTCGGTACTGAGGATGTAGACTCCAGCGATGGCTGTCAGAAGGACGGAAGCCATCAGTATCGCTGGCAGGAGGCTCTTTTTCGCTGGGCTGCCCAGCATTTCATTCATATAATTTAACACAGAACGGCCGTGTTTAAACATAGCCATGATGACTTCACCAGCACGGGACGGACATCGCTGGCGATGAGAGCAAGGGAGGGTCTACACCGATTGTGTTGGCGATTTGAGGCTCGAGTCAAATGAACAATGCAGCCCCCTTGGCGATGCTCCCCTGCCTAACCTCAAAAAGAGCATTTGGCAGGACGGGTGCATTCACAGGCGCCGTC
>QXXW01000140.1:0-6611 GCA_009887255.1 Candidatus Poseidoniales archaeon
GGCCGCCAATTCACATCTCAGCCACGGCCACAGCCACGCCTCCTTCACTGCAATCGTGGGCGGTCCGGACAGTCCCTTGCTGTATGGCTCTGGAGAGTTGACGGTACGTCGTGAGGTTTTGTTCGGGGTGGGGGAGCAACGGGACTTGCCCGCCTATCCCGGGTGCTTCACCGGCTTCGGTCAACATGAACGCCAGTTCACTGGCGCCCAATTCATCTTTTGATGAGCCAACGAGGTAGATCAGGTCGCCAGGTTGCTTGAAATCACTGGTGGCGGTAAATCGCACGTCGGGTTGGTCGCCAAACAGGGAAAACAGAAGTGTGGGCGGGATGGATATCTTGCCTTCTCCTTGGCCGTAATCGTTCTTCATGGAATCCTTTCCACTGACACAGGGCAAACGGTAGGCTCTGCAAACCCGTTCCAGTTCTCGATTTGCACGTACCAGTTGCGCCAACTTAAATCGGCCGTCCGGTGTTTTTGCAGACTCGATGGGGTCGGGCCAACAGAAGTTGTCCAAACCCGCCATCTTGTCCACGTCCAAGCCCACACAAACAGCGTTGCGGACCGCTTCATCGATTGACGCAGCGGCCATAGCACCCGCATCAAGGTCCGAATAGCGAGGCGCAATACCGCACGAAATGACCAGCCCGTGTGGGTTCCCGTGAATTGGAGCGATGAGCCCTGCGTCTCCGGGACCGTCTCGTGCCACGCCAACAAACGGCTTGACCGCTGTTTGAGCGATGACTTCGTGGTCGTATTGACGCACCCATGTCTCCTTGCTGGCGATGTTGGGGCGGGCAAGCATTCGCAGCAAAAGTTCGCTGTGATCGGCCTGTGATGGCGGAGTGAAAGGGGTTGGGTTTGGACGGGTCCATTCGGATTCAAGTTCGAGTTGAGGGACGCCCTCGTGCAGGAATTCGATGGGCAGCAACGCAACCGTTTCTTCACCGTACTTGACATGGAATTGACCGGTTGAGGTGAAGGTTGCCACGGGGGTTGCTTCAACTTCGTGCAGATTGGCCAGCGCCTCAAACGCTGCTTGGTCATGGGGTTGAACGGCAACCGTCATGCGTTCTTGGCTCTCTGAGACAAGAATTTCCCATGGCGACAGTCCGGCTTGTTTCAACGGCACGGCTGCTAGATCAATCTCACACCCGTTGGTGTATTCAGCCATTTCTCCAATCGATGAAGACAGCCCGCCCGCACCGTTGTCGGTGATGCAGCTGATGAGACCTGCGTCACGTGCCTCCAGAATCATGTCGATCATTTTCTTCTGTGTGATGGGGTCTCCGATTTGAACGGCGCTGGAAGGAGATTCTTCGGTCAATTCAAGGGATGAAAAGGTGGCGCCATGGATCCCATCGTACCCGACTCGACCGCCCACCATGTAGACGATGTCGTCGGCTTGCGGGGTTTTGACGTGCGACGGGCGCCCGTCGGGAAGGACACTGGGCATGATTCCAATCGTGCCGCAATAAACCAAGGGTTTCCCGATGTAACGGTCATCAAACACGATGGCTCCGTTTACGGTTGGGATACCCGACTCGTTGCCACCTACCCGAACCCCAGCGTGAACGCCGCGTAACACCCGTGAGGGGGGAAAGAGGTTCTCTGGCAGGTCACCCGACCAATCGGGCGGACCAAAGCAAAAAACATCGGTGTTGGCGATGGGTCGAGCGCCCAGTCCTGTCCCGAGAATGTCGCGGTTGACCCCAACAATGCCGGTCATGGCTCCGCCGTACGGGTCCAACGCCGAGGGTGAATTGTGAGTCTCTGCTTTCATGCACACGCTCCACGTGTCGTCCCACGCGATCACTCCTGAGTTGTCATGGAAGACAGAAAGGAGCCAATCAACGTCGTTCTGCATGTCGTGAGTGGGTTTCATGATGTGGGTTTTGAACAACGAATCGATAACGGTGTCCTCTCCTGTTTCCGTGTCAACATGATGGATTTTCGAGGCGAAAATCTTGTGTTTGCAGTGCTCAGACCACGTTTGAGCCAGGCATTCCAATTCCACATCCGTGGGAGCGTTGATGGGCAACCCCTTCGCAGCGCGTGCGGTTTGGGTGCTTTGGTCGCGATAATGATCTCGAATCGCCTTCATCTCCGTGAGGTTCAACGCAAGCAACCCCTGTTCAGACAAGGTCATGAGCGCGGCGTCGTCAACTTCCAAGTCAACGGCTTGTGGTGGGGTGAAGGTTTGCGGAGGGGGTGTCGGGAACGACAACTCGGGCCATTGGCCCGAAGCGCATGCCTCCTTTCCGCCCACAAGGGCCCGCTCGATGAGCCCGTTGTGGAGGGTTGATGCCAGCCATTCTGGCACGCAGGTTTCTGGCACACCGTAGAAGGCGTAGGTGATGTAGGTGGCTACTTTGGCCGCTGTATCGTTTGGAAACAAGGTCAAGTATCCGTCCGTTGCAGCTTTCCCTGGATTGTCGGTCACGCCGGGTTTGAAACCAATGGTGACAACCGCGTCAGGTGCATCCACAAAATGATCGCTTGCCAACGCTGCCGTGTTTGTTAAACCGTGCTCGATGATAGGGTCGACGAACAAATCATCGGCTCTTGCCGCAATGGATTCGCTGCTGGTTTCTGCCGAGATCAAATAGCCGCAAATGGAACGCACGTTCTCAACCGATACACCGTGGTCAGCACGGAGTTGACGTCGGACAACGTCACCGCGAACATCTCTCATTCCTGAACCTTGACGAGGCGTGACCTCCACGCGTGTGATGGGCATGACAAACACCGGCCCCTGAGGGCAATTGGAGGACACGCCATGCGCCCTTTGTAGTTCACGGCGAGGTGGTGTCCAACATTCGGGCAAGGAATTGGCCCGTCGCACTGTCCTTGGCCTTGGCAACATCTTCAGGCGTTCCCTTCGCAATGACCTGCCCACCGCGTTCGCCGCCATCGGGGCCGAGGTCGATGACCCAGTCGCAAGACTTTACGACGTCAAGATGGTGTTCAATGACAATGATGGAATGGCCTTTGTCCCGAAGTTGATGAAGCACAGAGATCAGTTTGTGGACATCGCTGAACGACAATCCGGTCGTTGGCTCATCAAGGATGTACACGGTGTGTTTGTTGGGCATACGGCGCAGTTCGCTGGCCAGTTTCACCCGCTGGGCTTCTCCTCCGGACAAGGTGGTGGCCGGTTGACCCAAGCGTATGTACCCCAAACCTACCGAATCCAGCGTTTCGAGCGTCCGGTGGATTTTCCGATGGTGTTTGAAGAAATTCACTGCGTCCGCCACCGGCATTTCGAGGACGTCGTGGATGGTTCGTCCTTTCCATTCAACTTCCAAGCATTCCCGTGTGTAGCGCTTACCGTTGCAAATGTCGCAGGTGATCCAGACGTCGGGGAGGAAATTCATTTCAAGTTTGATCGAACCGCCGCCAGCACAAGCTTCGCATCGTCCTCCCTTGACGTTGAAACTGAATTGTCCTGGCTTGTAGCCTCGTTCTTTGGACAGTTTGGTGTCTGCAAACAGCTTCCGAATCTCATCAAACACTTTGGTGTAGGTGGCTGGGTTGGACCTCGGGGTGCGTCCAATGGGCGATTGGTCAATGATAATCACCTTGTCCACGTGTTCAACCCCGTCAATGGAGCGGTGTCGTCCGGGGACGGTTTCTGCTCTGTGGACTTCGCGTTGCAACGCCGGTGCCAAAATACCGGAGACCAACGATGATTTTCCAGAGCCCGAGACTCCGGTTACAGCCGTCATGCAGCCGAGAGGGAACGCCGCCGTGATGTTCTGAAGGTTGTTGTGCTGCGCGCCTTTCACGACCAGTTTTTTCTTCCCGGGACGTTGCCGTTTGCTCGGCCATGGGATGGACCGGCGTCCACTCAAGTAAGCGCCTGTCACGGATTCTTCGGCATGCATCACCTCTTCTGGCGGACCGTTTGCAACGATTCGTCCGCCCTCCAGTCCAGCCCCTGGGCCCAAATCACACAGCCAATCCGCTTGACGGAGGGTGTCCTCATCGTGCTCAACAACAAGCAAGGTGTTGCCCAAGTCGCTGAGTTCGCGAAGTGTTGTCAGGAGACGTTCGTTGTCGCGTTGATGCAACCCGATGGACGGTTCGTCCAAGACGTACATAACGCCGGTAAGACGGCTGCCAATTTGGGTGGCCAATCGAATTCGTTGGCTTTCTCCACCCGACAAGGTGTTGGCTTTCCGGTCAAGGGTGAGGTAGTCAAGACCCACGCTGTCAAGAAAACCGAGTCTGTTCTCAATTTCCTTCACAATTTCAGTGGCGATGAACAGACTCCGGTCGTCCAAGGTCTCCAAAGTGTCCTCAAAGCTTGCCGGTGGGCCTTGGCCGTCAGGGTGCCACGCTCGGACCAAGCCGAGTGCATCGTGGACTGAACACTGGCTGACCTCCGGGAGTCGGATGCCACCAACGGTGACGTACCGTGCTGCTCGGTTGAGTTTCTCTCCGGAACATTCGGGGCAGTCCAGGTCGGTCATGCACGCAATCAGTCGGTTGCGTGTTCGTTCGGACGTGGTCTCAGCGTACGCTCGTTCAAGCCGGGGGACGATGCCTTCCCACGGTTTGCTGTACTTGTATTCCGAGCCAGATTCGGACACAAATTCGTAGTGAATGACGGTTGAACCTGAGCCGTACAGAAGGATGTCTTGCTCGTCCTCATCGAGCATACCGAACGGAAGGGTGGTGGAAATGCCGTAATGTGAGCATGTGCATTCCAACAGCTTCCTGTACCACGAGGGGGACATGGATTGGCGCCATGGAATCACGCAACCGTTGGACACGCTCATGTCGTGATCGACCACCAATTGCACGTTGAACTGACGCTGAACGCCCAGCCCTTGACAGGTGCCGCAGGCGCCCAGCGGAGAGTTGAACGAGAACACACGGGGTGAGAGTTCGGGCATGAACGCCCCGTGTTCAGGGCAAGCGAAGTCTTCAGACCAAGCAATGGTGTCGCCCTCTTTGGCTTCGCGCGCCCTCGAACCTTCTCGCAATTCCGCCGTGTCGCTGGGCGGTTGAAGGCTCTCCACGGCCAGTGTCCCTCCACCCAATCGTAACGCCGACTCAACCGCCTCTGTCAAGCGTTGACGGCGATCGCTTGTGCACCGAAGTCGGTCGATGCGGACATCAAGATCGTGCCGGAAGTTTTTGTCAAGGGTCGGTGGTTCCTCAAAAGAGGATTCGTGCCCGTTCACTCGGCCATGCAAGTATCCTTGCTCCACCAGTTGGCGAAAAAGGTCGGCATGGGTTCCTTTGCGAGCCCGAACCACCGGACTCCACACCGCTACAGCGTGGCCTTCCAGTCGCCAAAACACGTCGTCTACGATTTCTTGAACGGTCCGTCGAGCCACTTCCTTTCCGCATGTAGGGCAGTGTGGCTTTCCAATTCTCGCCCACAAGAGACGAAGATAGTCTTGGATTTCGGTCACCGTTGCTACGGTTGAACGTGGGTTGTGGCTTCCCTGTTTTTGATCGATTGAGATGGCAGGCGACAGCCCTTCAATGGCATCGCAATCGGCTTTTTTCATTTGCCCGATGAATTGTCGAGCGTAGGAGGACAAACTCTCGACGTATCGGCGCTGGCCTTCGGCGTACAGCGTGTCAAACGCAAGACTGGACTTGCCAGAACCGGATACTCCCGAAATAACAACGAATTGACCCTTTGGAAGGTTCACCGTGACATCCTGAAGGTTGTGGGTCCGAGCCCCTCGAACTTCAATCCAACCTTCGTCCCCTGGTTGACCCATGCTCGTACCCGTTCATGACGGACCGTCCACAGTTCTTCAAGTGGTGTGTTCATCATGAATTTCGGGTGCCTTTGACCGAAACGACGAGGGGATGGGGGCTTCGAACCTGACAGGGTCGTCGGTGTCCGGGTGCAAGAACTCAAGCGCATGAGCGTGAAGCATCAACCGCTGATGAGGATTGGTGGTCGAACCGTGACGTCCATCGCCAACGATGGGGGCGTTCAGGTGTTGCATTGCCATTCGGATTTGGTGGCGTCGTCCGGTTTCAATCATGACTTCGACCAGGGTGCCGTTGGGTTCAACCGAGACTGCGTTGTAATGAGAAATGGCTTCTTTTCCTTGTGGATGGCGGGCATTCACCGCTTTGACGTTGAGATTTTTATCTTCAAGCAACCAGGTTCGGACCGTGCCTTGTGGCGGTTCCAAATCACCTTCCACAAGCGCCATGTACGTGCGATGCACCTCGCGTTGTGCGAATTGTTCCTGCAGTGCCTCCTTTGCCGTTTTGGTTTTCGCCAGCACCATGATGCCAGAGGTTTCCCGGTCCAGTCGGTGGACGATGTAGGCCCATGCCTTTGGGTTTTCATGACGCAAGTGCTCAACGCACCAACTGTGAAGGGTGGTGATTTCGAGTTTGTCGGTAGCCACGGACAAAATGTGGGCGGGTTTGACCACCACCAACATGGATTCGTCTTCAAAGAGGATTTTTAATCGGGGGTCGTGGGTGGGTGGCCGCTTGTTTTTCGGAACGGTTTCCATGGCCTTTGTGCCCAATGCAACCTCATCGCCTTGAGCGATCTCATGTTTGGCTCGGTGCTGGATTTCGCCGTTCACCGAGACCCGGGAGCCTGACAGCATTTTCCTCAA
>QXXW01000141.1:0-3593 GCA_009887255.1 Candidatus Poseidoniales archaeon
CGGGGTGCACTTGTTCCAGATGATGTCATTCTCGGTCTGATTGGAGATCGCTTGTTGGAAGACGATGCCAAAAACGGTGTGATGTTTGACGGCTTCCCACGAACCATCCCTCAAGCAGAGGCTCTTGCCGACTTGACCACCATCACACACGTGTTGGCCATCGAGGTGCCGGACGAGCGAATCGTTGAACGAATTTGCGGCCGGTTCAGTTGTGGTTCATGCGGAGCCGTTTATCACGACCTGTTCAACAACGTCCCCACCAGCGGATGCCCCTGCGGGACGTTCATCGAAAAACGTCGAGCGGATGACAACGAATCCACGGTCCAGAACCGACTGCAGGCCTACCATGAACAGACCTCCCCGTTGGCGGCATGGTATCAAGAGCGTGGCGTGTTCCATGCGGTCAACGGTGACCGCGACATCAAGGCCGTTTCTCACGACCTTTTTGGCCTTCTAAACTGAGGTGATGAGCATGGGTCGTCGTCGTCAATCGAAACGCGGGCAATCGCGCAAAAAGCAGGCTAAACAAGCACAACAGCACCTTCTCAACCTGCTGGAATCCCATCAAGAGTTACCAGAGGAATTGGTCGACTCGGCTGCAGTTCATTTGATGAAGATCACTCGCCGCCACCGACTCCGAATCCCAGTGACACACCGTCATTTGGTGTGCCGGGCTTGCTGGGCACCTCACACCCGCAGTGCCAACCTCCGAGTTCGAATCAAACACGGTCAACGAATCGCCACTTGCACCGTGTGCGGCGACTTACGGCGACAAGGGGGCGGCCCCAAATCCCATCGCATTCGACCTTCAGAGGTGAGCGTTTGACCGACATTCCTGCGTACATATTGACCCAAGCCAAATCTCGTGAATTGCAACCCAGCGTCCGTATTGGGAAGGCCGGGTTGACCGAAACCGTGGTCGAAGAAATCAATGCTCAACTCAACAAGCGGGGTCTTGTAAAAATTAAGGCCAACAAAGGATTGTTTGAACGGAATCAACGGTCGGAGGTGTGGTCCTATCTTTCCGAAGCCACCACATCGGTCGTTGTTCTCAAGCGAGGGAACATCGGAGTTTTGTGGCGCCGATAAGCATTGGCACGCAAAGGGTCAAAGAGGGGCTTTCGGTCCCGGTGAACAGGAAGCGCACACTATGAACAGCAACCTCTTCACGAATCGAAGCCGACAGATTTCCTTCGCTTTGTTGCTCATGGTTGGCTTTATGCTGCTGATGGGGTATTCATCGGCAGCTGGAGGAGGCGCAATTGAACTTGAGGTTCACATCAAAGATGGCTACGAATCGCAAGCCATTGGCGTTGGTTTGGCCATCCTCTTTGCCGTCTACGCCCTGATCATCTTTGAATGGGTTCACCGAACATTGGCCGCAGCAGTTGGCGGTCTCCTTGCCGTGTTGGCTCTCAACTTCTACGCCGTTGAAGACACCTTCACACTTGCAGAAATCACCACTATGATCGATTGGGAAACCATCGGTTTGCTGTTGGGTATGATGGTGATGGTTGGTATCTTGTCCAATACGGGGGTTTTCGAATACTTCGCCGTCCTTTCCTACAAGAAAAGCGGTGGTTCGATTTGGACCCTTGTTGTGATCCTTTGTACGGTGACTGCGGTTTTATCCGCCTTCCTCGACAACGTAACCACCATGCTACTCTTGACACCTGTCACCATTCAATTGGCCAAGGTGCTGGACATCAAACCAATACCCCTGCTCATCTCTGAAGTCTTGTTTTCCAACATTGGTGGTGCGGCGACGATGATTGGTGACCCACCCAACATCATGATCGGCTCAGGCCTTTCCCCTGGCAAAATTGAGAGCGTCGAAGGCGGCAAGTACGCCTACATGTCAGAATTCGGTGTCACGTTCAACGATTTCATCATCGAAATGGGTCCGGGCATTCTCATGTGCATTGTTCCTTCATTCATGTTCATCAAGTGGTTCTACCGCGATGAATTTTCAGGAACCCGGTTCCGCGATGTTGCTGAACTTGAAGCCAAGTACGGGATCAAGGACGCAGCCATGCTCCGGGTTGCGGGCATCATCCTCGCCATTGTCATCCTGAACTTTTTCATCCACCCCATCACTGGCATCGCTGTTTCATGGATTGCTCTTGTTGGCGCCGTTGTGATGCTGTTGGCCACGGACCGTCACGACATAGAAGAGCCGCTTCACCATGTTGAATGGACCACATTGCTGTTCTTTGCCGGGCTGTTTGTCCTGGTGCACTCCCTGCAGTACTTGGACGTCATCGACTTCATCGGCAATTACGTAGAGCAAGCGATCGCTGCTTTTGGTGATGACACCCCCGAGGGTCAAACCACGCGCCTCGCTGCGGCCATTTTGATCGTCCTCTGGGTGTCGGCCATTGCTTCGGCATTCATTGACAACATTCCGTACACAGCGACCATGATTCCCATTGTTCTCATCATTGCGGACAACCTTGGTGCTTACCTCCTCGAACCCATGATTTGGGCGTTGGCCTTTGGAGCCTGCCTCGGAGGCAACGGAACGCTCATCGGTGCTTCTGCGAACGTGGTGACGGCTGGCATGTCAGAAGACGCTGGTTATCCAATATCGTTCAATGAATTTTTCAAGGCTGGGTTCCCAATCATGATCCTCACCACCTTCATTGTCTCGTTCTACATGTTGGCCGTTTTCGTGATCGGTGGGGAAGAGTTTGGTACATACATGAAACTCATCCTCGTTGGTATCACCACAATTGGCATCATCATGCAGGTTTCACGGGGCAGAGGCAAAGGAAAATCCTTCGCCGAAGCCCTTGTTGACGATGAAATGAGCGGCATCAGCGAATTGGTGACCAGCACCAAGTCGGTCGCTGCAAGCATCGTTCGTGGCAGCGAAGAGGAATGAACTCAACTCAGCGTTCACTTCAAGGGCTGTGGCGTAGAGCACTCGTTGGGGGACCGCCGTGTTTGAATGCCGTGTTTGTGGTTTGCTGTCCTTGAAGGGGCCATCATGCCCCGGGTGCGGGAGTCAATTGCGCACAGACCTCTCCCTTGAACTGGACGATGATGAGTTCGTTCCAACAGAAGTTCCTGGTCTGGAAGATGCTGCGGAATCGTGGTACGAACTCGAAGGCATGGACCGTCCCAAAGAGAATCCAGCCTCACCTCCCGCTTCCACCTCCTCACCAGGGAGTTTGCCGTTTGGATTTCAGGGTGAGTCCAACACCTACCAACCCAACCTTCTTTTTGGCATTGGAAGCTTTGCCAACGGTATGCCCTTTTCCGGACCGGCAGAGCCCCAAATGGCTGCACCAGCCTCGTTGCAGACGCCAACGATGGCCGCTCCGGTCACAACACCACGTGCGCCTAAAATGCCCGCTCCCCCCTCCGTATTGCCCTCAAAATCACGAGAGGGAGAGATGGCTACAGTCCCCCTCCCAACCCTCGCTCCGCCTTCATCCAAGCGAGCAGAAGTGGCCGGGTCGGTTTCTGCCCCGGTGCCTCTGCCCTCCCCGTCCACACCAGAGATGGAACACGTGCCGCTCCCGGTCGTTGAATCTCCTTCGTCCGCGGTTGATGATGAACACGAGCCCGTTGGGCCCGAAGACGCCCCC
>QXXW01000142.1:0-21423 GCA_009887255.1 Candidatus Poseidoniales archaeon
TCGAGGTTTTTCCCGAACTCCACTGCGAAGCTGGATTCAAAGGCGATGAAGGAAGAGGCGTCTTCGCTGCCGGGTTGTGGCACCGTTGCTGTCACGTTTTCACGGTTTGCAGGTTCAACCAAGCCAAGATCGTATCCTGAAAACGAGGCTTGGACTTCCACACCCAACCACCGAAGGTGGGTGCTGGTGTCCGATTGCGTGTGGACAAACGCTGACCCTTCCAATTCATTTCCCGGTGAATTTTCAGACACCGACCCGCCATCGCTCAAACTCAGAACATAGCAGGCGGGAAAAGCCACAAACAGCGCCAAGAGGGCGGCTGAAAACATGGTGATTCTCAGTGCGTTGGTGCCCTTTTTTCTTGTTAGGGAGGCGACTTCAGCCAGCACCAATCCAATCAAGGTCCACGTCACCAGCCCTCGCCCGAGCGAGAGGTAATCCCGTTCCGAAGAGGGGGATCCGTTTTCTGTTGGGCCCTCTTCATCGTCGTCAACTTCGACTTCAGCGGCTGCATCGTTGTCTCGTGACAGCGTGTAGATGAACAGCGACGTTGCACGTTCCACGCTTACGTCGATGGCGGTCCTGTCCTTGTCAATAGCCACCAGAGAATGGATTTCTGTCGGTGCAGGGCGCCCCTCGGTGTAGACGGCATCCACGCTCGCCACCAGCCAAGCCGAGATGAACACATGAACAGCAAGCAACGCGATGAACACGGTCCGCAGAACGCCCCATCCGAGGCGGGGCGTGGGGCGTGGCAGCACAGCCTGCCCCTCCGACACGGTCTATTTCATTCGTCGTGTTCTCGACGTGTGTTGAACGCCACAAAGGCAAGACCCAACACGGCCATCATTGAGAGCGGGGAAAGGAACGGGAGCAATCCGTCTTCTTCGGCCAATTCTTCAGCCGTTTGTTCGGTGCTGGTCTCGTCCTCATCGGTGCTGTCTGTTCCCGGGGTCAAATCAAGATCCGATACGTCAACGCCTGCTTCAACGAGGGCGTCTTCGAGTTGGGTCAAATCGTGTTCTTCAACATCCACAATGTCGGCCAGCGAGTTCGCTTCTACCATCGTAACCTGAGCTTCCATGGCGGGCACGCCCGTCACGTATCGAATGCTGGCAAAGGTCATTGGCAACTCTTCACTGAAATCTGTTGTAGCAGGGCCGGTGATGAGGTAACCGTTGTCGTCCTCGTCGTACCCGTACACGGCAACGCCCACGATGGTGGCCTTCTCGTTGCTCCATAGCGGAGCCCACATACCGTCCACGTAGGGGAATTCTGGTGTTTCTGTGTCGTTCTCAAAGGTGGTGAATGTGTCCTCAAGATTCTCTCCGAAGGTTTCAAGGACGCTGACCAATCCTGAATCTGTCAACGCCTCGACAATGGTCTCCAATCGGTCGCTGGGCGTGCCGGCGGTTGTGGCGTCATCGCATCGTGTGTCCATCCAGAAGGCCTCCGTTTGGCCATCTTGAACCATGGAGATCTCCATGCAGTATTCACCCTCTTCAGACAAATCCATTTCATGGGAAATTGAAGGTGATTCGGTGCCGTCGAAGGCTTGCGTACCTGACCAAATCTCCACGTCTTGGTTGTTGGTGATGGAGAGATGGAGTGTGGCATCGTCGGTTTGAGCGAAATCATAGGTGTTCGCATTTGCTGTCATGGTCATGCCATCTATGTACATGTTCCCAAAAGCGTTGGGCCCAGTGTAGGACGTTTTGCAAACCGGCGCTGATGTGTACATGACGCTGCTTGAGGTTGCGTTGGTCAGGCTTGACTCAACGCACAACGTGTTGTCCCCGTAAAGATGCTCTACTGAATTTGGGAGGGAGAAGTAGAGGTAGCTGGAGTATCCCGTGTTGTTGCACAACGAGTAATCGTCACACAGGGTGTAGTCGTTCACGTCAGCCAGGACGTTTCCATCCTCGTCGGTGAGGGTGACCTGGACGGTGTAGAGGCCATCAATGCCCTCGTCATCAAATCCGGTGCAATCGCCAGTATCGTCGTTAACGGCATCAAAACTGATGGTGGTGCCGTCAGCGCAAGTGAAGGTGGTGGGTGAAGATGCGTCGTACTCATCCGAACCGTCCTGGCAATTGTTGTATCCATTGTTGACTTGGTACCACGAAATGAGACTTCCGTCGTCGCAAAGGAAATCATCGTTGGACTCGATTGAAAGCTCCTCATGGGGGACAGTTCCGCTGAATGAATAGGAGGGTGTGGTGCTGTAGGTGTTCACATTAACGTAGAAGTCATCTTCATCCTCCCCGTCGTAGCAATCCTCGTAACCATTGTTGACATAACTCAACCGAATAAGGTCGCCGTCGTCGCAGGTGAACATTGGTGTCGTTTCCCCGTTGTCCATGCCGTTGCCCTCTGCGCTGTCACCAATGCCAAAGAGGTCTTCGAAAACATCGGCCAATGAATCTTCGATGTTGGCTTCAAGTTCATCTGCAACGGCTTCGCCAAATGCCCCGGAAGCCTGCGCAAGCACACCGCCCATCATGGCGAACATCATGGGGCTGCCCGGGGGACACGTGTCGCAAGCGACAACGTTGAGGTTTGTACCGTCGCCGAGGTCCACCTGGAGTGGCGTGTCTGAGCGCATCGAAAAGGAGGTGCCATCCAACTCATCTGCATCGCCCTGGTAATTACCGGATTCAGCGAGGTTGTCGCTCACTGTGATGTCGAATTCACCGGCGTCGAGTCCAAATTCTTCGGTTGGCAGGCCCGTCAACGAGAGTTCGTAATCGGCTGTTCCAGCGAAGGTTCCTGACAGCTCTCCGCACAAGTCATGGATTTCGGCATCTCCTGATCCCTCGATCACAACTTCAACATCCTCTGCGTCGTCAACACAGAACATTTGAGTGTGGTCATTTTGTGCGGCCTGAATGTAAATTGGGCTGGGTTGACCCAGGCGCCACTCGGCATCGCTTGAGGCGATGGAGTAGGTGAAGTCAATGCCCGTGTCAAAGTCGACATTGAGGTCTTCTCCGCCGCCTTCTAGGGAAATGTCAACCCCAAGATCTAGGTCAGCGCCAACGGTCATGTCAATGTTCATGTCGGCCCCAACAAGTTCGTAGGCATCGTTCAGATATTCTGTGTAGAGGATGTCAACGGTCAGAACGTTCTCTGCCGTGGCCACGACGTCCACATCAAACGAGGTTGTGCTGCTGCCAAAAGTGGTTTCCGACCAGTCGGTCATGATGATGGCGTTGGACAAGACACCGTGACGAAGCGTAACGTCACTGGTTCGACTCCACACTTGCACGTCGGTGCCGTTGAGGTTTTCGACGGTTTGAGCGGAGATGTCTTCGGTTTGGTGGACGTAGACGTTGGTTGAGCCGGTGGTCAGTTGACCGAGGTCGAGATTAAAGCCAGCATTGTCAGCGTCTTCCATGATTTCGGTAAACAGTTCTTGGACATCGAGTCCGGTGACGTTTTGCAGGTCGCTGTCCAAACTGGTCCAGTCGTATTCAACACCGTAGTAGTATTCCGAGGCTTCGTCCGGGGCAGCCTGAACGGCGGCCAGAGGGGCCAAGGCGGTCAAGAGCATCAAGACTCCAATCATGCAGGTAGGGGTGCGTCTCACAGTGGACATCACTGTTAACCTCGGACGAGGCTGTATTAAGTCTATGGGCGGCAGGAAAAAAACCCTAATCGCGGCTCTTTCGGCAAACTTGAACGAAATTTTCGAACATTTCCTTACCGAATTCTGAATCGTTCACCTCTGGATGAAATTGCAAGCCAAACCGATCACCGGCCTTGTTTTCCATGCCTTGAACCTTGCAAGACGGGCTGCTTGCGGTGATGAAGAATGTTTCAGGAACATCGTTGACCTCATCGTTGTGCGACTCCCACACCGTTTGGGTCGGGGCCGTTCCTGCGAAAATCCGGCCGCCTCCGTTCTCGAGAGTAATTTCCATGGCCCCAAATTCTGGTTCGGGGGACTCGCGGGCGTCTCCGCCGTAATACCGTGCCATGAATTGATGCCCGGCGCATATGCCGAGTATGGGAATGTCCAAGGCCAAAAACGCCGCACAGTTGCCCAATTCACCCGACAAGCCAACACGGGCTGCGCCACCGGATAGAATCAACCCGTCAAGTTCTCGAAGTTCACTTACGGGCGTGGTGTTGTCGATGATCTGGGTGTCAACCTTGAGGTAGCGAAGCATGCGCCATTCTCGGTGGGTCCACTGGCCGCCGTTGTCCACGACGTCGATGACAAGGGGTTTCTCGGACATGGTGCTCATGGGGTCGTGAGCGAAAAACGACCATGAATGTGCCGATGGTTGTCAGCGGTGATGAACGGTGACGGTGCCGCAAACACGGCACCACACTTTGATGCCGTCCTTGCGCGCTTGAATCCCGGAGATGTCAATGCTCGTCCCGCACTGGCACTTCACGATGTTGGCCATGATGTTCCGAAGGGCAGGGCGTTCATGAACTGAACGCATCGGGAAACATGCCGTTGACCTCAAACGAAACAAATGATTTGGTGGCGGAAAACCCTTTTACGGGCTCTAAATTGACGCTTTGAACCCTCATCCCGCCGTTTTCACACAAACGGCTCAGATGGATTCTGTCCTCATCTTCCGCGCCCCGCTCTCGAATGGCCCATCCTCGCAACAACACAGGTTCGTTGCGAACGAAGAGCGGGAGCAGAGATTCAATGTGGTCAAAACTGTCGTGTGGGAGGTTGACCAGCACCGCGTCAGCCTGTTGGGTTAAGAGAGGGTCATCTTGCCAATGGCGGGCGTCTCGGCACACGACGTGTTGAACCGAAGGTGGAGCGCTCAACGAACGGCTCCACTGGTTGAGGTTTCTTGTGAGCAGTTCCACGGCTGCGGGATTCAGGTCTCCCGCCAACCATCCGTTCACCAGCCCCGGTTCGGCCAACAACATCGGAAACGCAGGACCAACTCCCGCATAGGGGTCGGCAATCACCAAACCCCGTTGGCGTTCTTTTCGAAGCGAGAGCAGGGAATGCAGGGTTTGATGCCGTTGGGTTGACAGGCGGGATGAGAAGTAGGCCTTTGAGGGGTCAACCAGCATTTCCGCCCCATGCTCACGGACCTTCGTCAAGGTGGTCATGTCGCCGTTTCTGCTTAGAAGTGGCATCAGTTCACGTACGCGGAATTCTCCAATTACCCCTTTGTCCGCGCACACAACACGGACATTGGGCAACTGGTCCAGCATGGCTTGGGCCATGGCTTTGGCGTGAGGTTCTGTTGCAGGCTCCAATTTCACCATCAAAACGTCCCCCTGCAGTTCGTAAGCCGAAGGCCAAGTCGTGGGAGGCAACTCTTGGAGCGAGGGGTCAAGCCGTTCGACCCAGTGGCTGATGGTGGGGCCTTCTTCTTCCATCTCCATGTGCATCAAGCCGCACCAAATCGGGTCGCTTTCAGCCGGGGCCGAAGAGAGCAGCGGAACGCCGCGATACCTTTCGCCGAGGGCGCGAACGGAGGCACTGGCCAGCCAACCGTTGGATTTGCACTGGACCAACCACGCTTGAGTTTCCGCACTCGGCACCCTCAAATGACGCATACGGCTCGCCACACCCAAGTCAAGGAGGGGTTTGAGGATGGCGGCGAACGATACAGGAACGGTCGGAAATCAAAACGGTTTGATCCTCGTTGGTCTTGGATTGGGGACCGTGGAGGGCATGACCTTGGCGGCCATTGAAGCCGCAGCGACTGCGGATCATCGTCGCTATGAGGCCTACACGGCGTTGTGGTCAGAACCCCAACTCCTACGTTTGGAGGACAAAATTGGTCCAATCGAACGGGTGATGCGCCCTCAGGTTGAGCAACCCGACGAGCTTCTGGCCCTTGCAGCAACGTCTCGTGTCGCTTTATTGGTGGTTGGAGACCCGTTGCAGGCCACCACTCATGTTGATTTGCAACTCCGTGCAGCTGAGGTTGGCGTGCCGTGCGAAGTGGTTCACGGCCTATCCATCACCACCCTCGTCACCGGAGCAATTGGCCTCTCCAACTACAAATTTGGACGCCAAACCACCCTGACCTACCCCTACGGAGGATGGGTTGCGACCTCGCCTTTGGAAGTCATCGTCGCTAACTGGAGCCAAGGGCTTCATACCTTGGCCTTGCTCGATCTGGACCCGACGGGATTGGGGACGGGAAACCAACAACCCATGCAGCCGGCCGATGCGGCAAAAGCCATGCACATGATGCGGGACAAACTCGAAGAACACCTGCAGGGAGAGCACGCTTTGGACGAAGAAAACTCTTGGTTGAACCATATGATTGAGGCTCAAAGGCGCTACCTTGCTGAGCCGTTTGAGTCTTGGCCGGTGGTGTTGTGCGCCGATATGGGCACCCCTGACCAGCGTGTTGTCGCCACGACCTTGGGTGCTTTGGGGCAAGAAAAAGGAGGACGCCTGAATTGTTTGGTCTTCCCCGCACGGACGGGTGAAGTTGAAGAGAGCGCTCTTGCTCGTTGGCGTTGAGGTGAGCATGTGTTTGGTCTATCGGACAGTACGCTCTTGTTGCTATCGTTCATGCTGTTCATGATCTTCTTCGCAGGCGTGGGCTTGGCCTCAATGCGCGTGAAAGAGGACACGACGGACGATTATCTGGTCGCTGGGCGAGGCATGCATCCCGGCCTTGCTGCCCTCTCGGCAGTCAGCACTTGGAACTCCGGTTACATGTTCATCGGTTTCATTGGGTTCATCATTCTTCAAGGGTACTCAGCCATCTGGATTGCGCTGGTCTCCACGGTTGGTCAATTGGTGGCATGGATTTGGTTGTACAAGTACATCCAGAAACAAGGAGAAGAGCGGGGCATTCGTTCCCTTACCTCGTTGGTGTCCAACACACGAGGGTCGCCCGAAGCAAGGGTCGCTGCCATCCTCTCTGTGATCTTTCTGTCCATCTATGCCGCCGCCCAGCTCACCGCTGGGGGGGTCGCTCTCGAGACGATGTTGAACTGGTCACCCACCATCGGGATCCTCATCGGGTTCGTGTTGGTGGTTGCCTACTGCTACGCTGGTGGCATTCGTGCGTCCATATGGACCGATGCCGCTCAATCGTCGGTGATGATTGTGGGTTCAACCATCCTCTGCGTGGTTGCTTTGCAGGGAACCGGTGGGTTTTCCGGCCTCCATGAACAATTGAAATCCATCGACCCCGGCATGGTCAACTTCTTCCCGTCCGGCCTCAAATTTGGAGCCACGTTGTGGATTTTCGCATTTTTCCTCGGTGGATTGGGAGTGGCGGGTCAACCTCAAGTCGTTTCTCGGGTGATGACGCTCAAGGACGACAAGGCGAGAAAAGAAGCCATGGTCTGGTTCTTTGTTTGGCAAACACCGTTCATTGCCTTGATGTTCATCATTGGGCTAGCTTGCCGTGTTCTCCTGCCCGAATTGGGGGTTTCAGGCGCAGAAACTGGGTTGCCAAAACTTGCCATGACGCAACTCAACCCGTTCTTCGGCGGCCTCATTCTGGCTTCCATCTTCGCTGCTACCATGTCCACAGCAGACAGTCAAGTGTTGGCATGCACGGCCGCCATAACGGACGACGTCAAGACGGAATGGAGCACCAACCACAAGGTCACCAAGCGAGTGACGCTGGTCGTGGCGGTGTTCGCCACCGCCATCTCGTTGGTGGGTCAACAGTTCCCCGGGTTTGGGGATTCCGTGTTCAAACTCGTGGTCTTGGCGGTCTATGGCCTGGGTGGCATCTTTGTTCCTATGATCCTCATTCGAATGATGGGGTATGAGCCAGACACCACGCATTCGATCACCATGATGGTCTCAGCCATGTCCGCTGTGGTGATTTGGACCTTGCTCGGTTACGGCGATGCGGACGGTATCTTTCCCTCCGTGCCAGGTGTCGGGTCCGCCTTTGCCGCACACTTCATTATGAGTCGGTTCCGAGAAACCTCACCGGACAATCCCTTTGGACGGATCCCCATGCCCAGCCAGCAGACCTTCACCTACGGCGCTGTTGCGCTTCTCATGGTGTTCGCTGTGTTCGAATCCTCGTATGTTTTGCTCGGGCCCGAAGAAAGCGACGGCTCGTCTGGTAACGACCCTTACATGCTCAGCTACACGGTCAGTGAGTGGACGGAAACCCAAACCCTCAGCCTCTCCGACGGCGAAACCCAATCCTTCGAAGTCACCGTTGATGGGTCCATGACGGCGGTGCTGTCGGCACAACTCACCATCACCTACGTGGATACTGGAGAAGCCTTGACAGCAGCGTGCGATGACATCGCCACGTCGCCCGATTACAGCGGTTTGGCTGGCCCCTTAGCCGAAAGTGACGATCAAGATCGCAGCACCAACGCGTGCGGCGAGACCACCGTGGTGGGCACCATCACGCCCAACCTTGCTCTTTCCGATTATGCAACCGGCCTGGGCGATTACACGCTCAACGGTACGGAAAATGACCTCATCGACATCCTAACGATGATGGGTCAATCTCCGGAAATGGTGGGCACATTGACGATGGAGCTCACTCTTGGAGCCAACAACGGGAACCCCTTCGGCGGAGACAACAGCGAAAATGTCGAAGTCACCTTATCGATGCTCATCTTCCAACCCAGCGGCATGACGCCGCTCACAGCGTGAACCGCATGCCCTGCTTGCCAACACACCAGCCGTTCTGAACGACCGTTTGATGGGCTTCACTTTCGGTTCGATGCAGAGGATTGGTGTGGTTCAAGTGAATGAACACAAGTTCGGCATCCCCTTCTCGCCGATCGCCCATCCGCTCAAGCGTCTCTTGAACGGGAGGATGGGGGACGTCCTGTTGTGACCGGCTGGGCAATTCATCAAAACTCCAAAACGTTCCATCAATAAGGGCAACGTCCACGTCCAGCGAACGCAGCCACGAGCGAATGGACATTTCGTCGTGATGCGCAAGGGTTTCGTCCCACGTGTCGTGGTCGGGCAGAAAGAGAAGCGACCGGAAGGGGCCTCGAAACAGCAAGGCGTGCATGTCGGATAATTCTGCGCGATGAGGTATGGGGACCGCTGTCATGGACAACCCTGGGCCCAAGCTTATGGCCCCCTCAAACGGAAGGGGTTTGATGGCGCCGTCCTGAACCAACACCGACCACATCGGTGTGGCGTGGAGGAGGTTGATCATGCTGGTCGATGCGTGAAGGGGGAGGTCGCGGACCGACATCGTCTCCTTGCCCAACAAACCCAACCCGTCAACATGGCCAAAATGAGCGTGTGTCAAGGCCACAGAAGCAAGTGGAGGGTGCCCCCAAAGTCGAAGTTGTTCGCCCATGGCGCGTGTGGCTTCAATCAAGTGTCCTTGGCCTGAATCGTCAACCAAACCCAAAGCGACGGGATGACGGACCTCGTGAGGTTTCAGTTCATGGCAACACGGCCGTGTGCAACCCGGTTGCGGGCGCCCACCATCTTGAGCCGTCCCGAGCAACACAGCATGAACCATGCGTACCCATGTCAGCCGATATCTATGCCCTTTTCGGCGGCTCACCCCATAGAAGGAATCAAACCCTCCGGGCTCTGCGGGTTGAACGGGAGCAACATGGCGGCACCGTCGAAGGTTGAATTTCCGGGGAAAAAGAAGCAGCGCGTGAAAATGCGCGGCACAAAGCAGGCCAACGAAGCCACGGCGAAGCGGTTGAAAAAACAACTTCAAACCCTGCTCAACGATCCTCAAGCCCATCTCCCCGAGATGCAATTCAAAGGCAGGTTGCGATGGGGGCGGACCGACCCGGTGACGAAAACACTCGGTCAACTTGAGAAGATTGTCAAGAAGAAGAACGACGTACCCTGGTTGGCCAAGAAAATGATGGCCAAGCGAAGTGACCCCGTCGCCAAGGCGTTTGCTGGTTCACTGCATGCGAGTCACGACGAGGAATTCACCATCGTCGGTCAGTTCAACTCTCAATCGTTTGGTTCCGCTTCATTCATTCGCCGAGGAGATGGGAAGCAGGGGTACATGGCCGGTTTGCAAAATTTTAGCAACATCACGCTTCGTATGCTTCCCTGGGAAGATCATGCAAAACGCGGCATGTTCTTTTTCAGTTGGGACGGCGGTTTCGTCTGCACTGGCCCTTCCCCCGACCCCCCAATGGACTGGCTGAGCGACGTGTTAAGCCGTTCCCGGTTTGACCTGACACAGCACGACGTTGACGGGCGGTCGGTATGGGCTACGGGTGACCTCACTCCAGAGATGGTCGTGGGCAGCGACCCGCACGACGGTTATGTCGCCCTTGAATTTCATCACGGTCCTGTGGTCAGTCTGGGTCTTGAAGCCCTCAGCACCTTCAGTAAAAAGGACGAGCCGTTCATCCATCACCTCGCTCTGTCAATGTTGCCGCCCTTGTTGCCGTCGATTCTCAACGTTCGAGCGGAGTGGAAACCTCAGGGCTGGCCAACGGATCAGCCTCTACCGGAAGCCTCGCTTGATGGCATTGAGCGCGCTCTGGATGCTTGGCAGGGTCTGACCATGAACGAAGGCTCGCTTGCCAACGTGATGAAACAAGCGGTGTTGGAAGGCGTCGAAAGCGGAGTGCTTGTTGGAGAGCAGTGGGTGGACGGCGACTCAACAGAAGCGCTGGAAGCGGCGTTGGAAACATGTTCGGGCTCGTCCGACGAGCGCCAACTCACCGCCATGATTCTCCACCTTGCCACAACACAACCTCATGAGGATGTCTTGCACCTTCGAATTGAAGCAAAAGGCAGCCCGTTTGAGCGGGAAAGCGGCGCCACACGAATCATGAAAGGGGCGTCCTGCGGGGATGTGCTGAGTGCTTTTTGGGAAACTCATGGCTTGGACAGCATGGTTTCGCTGGGCCTTGAAGGCGATGAAGCCCACGCCATTTGGGAGGCACAACTCTCCTCTCCCAAACCGTTTGGTAAATTCTTGAAAGGTCTCGATCAAGCTCGCCATGAAGCTCAACGACGAGCAAGGTTCCCTTCCACCGACGACACCGGTGGGCCAGCCGTCGCCATCCGTCGATACACGATGGGTGGATTGCTGCAGGGCATGGGTTCAATGGAGCGCCAAGCCACCTCTCGACACGACAACGTCGACAGCGCAGCAGCAGCATGGGCGTGGTTGATGGCCGTTGGCAGGTCAGGGGGACAGGAGTGGCACTTTGACGGGACAGCGCGCGACCGTGGTGGTGCATGGTCTCAAGCCGCTGGTCGGCTGCATGGAGCCGGGAAGGCACTCTTGGATGCCTCGGTTGAGAACCTCCCGGAACTACAAACGGCATGGAGTGAAGCCTTTGAGGCCCTCAAAACAGTGACAGGGGCTTGATTCAGCCAAGTGCTTGGGCCATATCGGCCCACAGGTCTTCAACATCCTCAATTCCAATGCTCAACCGGACGAAACCCGGCACGATTCCAGCCGCCATTCGCACATCCAAGGGCAATGCGCTGTGACTGGAATTGAACGGGCATTCGATGAGCGATTCGACGCCACCAAGGCTCGTTGCCTCGTACACGATGTTGAGGCCGCGAATGAACGAAAGAGCGGCTTCATCTCCGCCTTTCACAACGAAGGCGACCATGCCAGACCCTTTTGGCAGCAGGCGTTGAGCGAGTTCAAAATCAGGATGGCTTTCCAATGAAATATGGTGGACGCGTTCCACCAGAGGATGGCCTTCGAGACGTTGGGCAATGGTGGCAGCATTGGCGCAAATGCGGGGCATCCGTACGTCCAACGTCCTCATGCCGCGCTCGAGCAAATAACACGAGTGGGGGTCGGGACTGCCGCCAAAATGCACCTTTCGGGGGAAAATTTGAGCGATGTGATCTCTTGATCCCACCACCGCCCCACCGATCAGGTCTGAATGGCCGCCGAGGTACTTTGTGGTTGAATGGATGACAAGGTCAACCCCCATGGAAAGGGGTTGGCATGCCCATGGTGATGCGAACGTGTTGTCGATGACGGTGATGAGGCCGTGACGTTGGGCCACCTCAACCATTGCTGGGATGTCGCAGAGTTTCAGCATGGGATTGGTCAATGTCTCGATGTAGAGAATCTTCGTGTTGTCCTGAATGGCGGCTTCGTAGGACGAGGGGTCCCGCATGTCGGCCATGGTGACTTCAATCCCAAAGCGAGGAAATTCTTCGGTGAGCAAACCGTAGGTGCCCCCGTAAACGTCAGCACTGGCCACGACGTGATCGCCTTGATTGAGAAACGACATCAGCGTGGTGGATATAGCGGCCATGCCAGAAGCAAATGTTTCCGCGTCTTCACCGCCTTCAAGGGCCATGAGTTTCTGTGCAACGGCATCGGAGTTGACGCTCGAAAGACGTGCATACAGGAGCGTGTGTTGAGCGCCTGCGGCCCAACCAGCATAGCGTTCATCGGTTAATTTGTACGTGGATGATTGGAAAATGGGGGTGTTCACTGCGTCCCCGATGTGTTGTGTTCCGGAATGAACGGATTTGGTGGCGAAACCTTTCTGCTCATCGCTCACCTTTTCGCCTCAGGCTGAAGACACACCCTCGGTCTTTGAATGATTCTCACCCGGCCCCTTGTCTTCTGCATTGGTAGCCGAAAATTCCACAACGATGTTTCCGAGGACCAAAACACCGCCCCCAGCGACCATCCACCAGGTGAACGGGACCAAACCGAGCACCAGACCAAACAACGTTGCCCAGACCGGTTCAAAAGTGTACAAAACGGCGGCATGAACGGGATGGAGGTGGCGCTGGTACATGTTCAAAGCCAAGAGGCAAAAGAACGAACCCCCAACGCCCAAGCAGACCAAAGGAAGCCAAACGCCCGGTTGACCCAACACGTCCGTGATCAATGTCAATGGTGAAGCTGCGGTGATGAGCGTCATGGCAAACGCCCCGCACGCAACCACTGCAAACGAAACAAGGGTCAGAGGAAGCGGGTCGTGGTCGGTTGTCCAATGCTGTGTGGCGACGATGTGGAAAGCAAAAAACAGGGCCGAGAGGACCGTAACAAGTTCAGCCACACCCCACGAAACATGCGGGGGGCCTTCGATAAAACCGGCCCCGAGGGTTGCCAGCATCACACCCCAAAGCAACGCTCGTGTGGGCAAATGACCGTCCATTCGGGACGTGATCAGTGCTGTCATCACCACGTACAATGAAGTCAGAAAGGCGGAAGTTGACGGATTGATGTCCTCAAGAGCGACCATCTGAGAAAAGAAGCCGACAAGCATGAGCCCTCCCAAAAGAAGGCCGCCACGTTGGATGGCTGGGTCGTTCAACGAGCGACGCGAACCTGGGACGGTCACCAGCATGAGGGCCAAGGCCATCGCAAATCTGGCCCCCACCAGAAAAGCCACAACAGACACCGTGCCGTGCACTTCCAAGGGCGTTTCAAGGGCGTTCAGCAACTGTTTCATCCAGATGAAAGTCGCACCCCAAATGAGGGTGACCGAGAACAGCACGAGGGCGGCTTTTCGTCGCTGGAGGACGAAGTGACCTGAGCCCTGTTGTTCGCCCCCATCCATGTGGTTGACACCCCATTGGGCCTCATCATCCTGATGGTCCGGCACCATGAACGAAGCATACCCTCAAGGAGTGCCCATCCTCCATGGAAACCATGGGAGAGCCTCGCACTGGAGCGGATGTGGTGTGGAAGCAACCCATTGAGACGGGTGATGTGCCTGAATCGGGCACGTCCTTCGACGCCATCGTGGTCGGTGGTGGGCCGGGTGGCGCTTCTGCAGCGGGGTACCTTGCGATGGAAGGTCAAAAGGTGCTCCTCATCGAAAAAGAAGTTTGGCCCAGAGACAAAATCTGCGGGGATGCGGTTGGAGGGAAATCCCTCAGCCATGTTCGGGCATTGGGCGTCAAAGAAACCCTTGAGGCCACGCCTCACTTTCGTGTGACAGGAATCGTCTTTTCTTCCCCAAAGGGCCACAACGTCCGCGTGGCGCTGCCCGAAGAGGATGTTCAACGCCTTGAGGCTGGGTATGCTCTGCCTCGCCAGCAATTTGACCATCTGCTGTTTGATCAAGTCCAACAGTTGGTGCGCAACAACGGCGGTGCTGTTGTCCAAGGCGGTGACGTGCGCAACGTGCTGTACGACGACGGTGAAGGTGGCCAGGACCCGGGTGCGGGAACGGCCGACCAACGGCATGCGACTGGTGTCGAAGTGCGAATAGGAGGGCGAAACGGCCCCACCCACACCTATCTTGCAGGCAACATCGTTGGGGCTGCGGGCTACCGCTGTCCCGTCGCCAAATCAATGCTGGAAGAATCCTATGAGGAACCCATGCTCGACCGCGACCATTATTGCGCCGGATACCGAGAATACTGGCGCAACGTGAAGGGATGTGAACAAAACGTGGGGGACATCGAGATTCACTTTGTGGACACCATTATCCCCGGCTACTTTTGGCTCTTCCCTGTGGCTGAAGGCGTGGTTAACGTTGGTGTTGGCATGGTCATGTCGTTGCTTGACAAGCAATCGAAGAAATTGAAAGCGCTTCAAACAGAGGTGATCGCAGAACATCCGTTGTTCAAGGAGCGGTTTGCAGAAGCCTCTTTGATTCCCGGTACCGGCAAGGGATGGCAGTTGCCTTTTGGCTCCCCAAGAAAGAAATCCAGCCGACAACCGCGACGCTCTGCTGCCAACGGTGTGTTTTTGGTCGGTGATGCAGCGTCCTTGGTGGACCCGTTTAGCGGGGAAGGCGTTGGCAATGCACTGGTGAGCGGTGAAATGGCCGCAGACCATATTTTGAATCACAAATCTCCTGAAGCCTACCAAGAAGCGCTGTGGGCTGCGTTGGGGCCAGAATTGACAAACTCTTTTCGCATGCAGAAAATGAGTCGAAGGGGATGGCTCTTGAATTGGTTCGTAAGCAAGGCTGCAAAAAAGCCGGCCATTCAAGAAATGATGACGGAAATGATCGCCAGCAAGGAAGCACAGGAAAATTTGCATTCTCCATGGTTCATGTTCAAGACCTTGATGTTCTAAGGTGAAACCATGGGCCCATCCCTTGACGGAATCAAAGCGGTGTTTCTCGATCTTGACGGCACCATCTACCTAGGCGGTGAGCTCATTAGCGGGGCTCAAGCCTTTCTCGAACGCTGTCAAACACAAGGTGTTCAACGGTATTTCTTGTCGAACAATTCATCGAAATCAGTGGACCAGTATCTGGTTAAACTGCATGCTTTGGGGCTGGAAGCCAACGCTGAAGACGTCCTCCTGTCGACGCACGATTTGTTGTCGTGGTTGGGCGACCATGGGATCACGAAAACCTGGCTGGTGGGAACTGAAGGCATGAGAGCGATGTTGGAGGCGAAAGGCATCGAAACGTCGAGCAAGGCTCCTGATTACGTGGTGCTGGGTTACGATACGGAATTGACGTACGAAAAAATCGCCGTAGCGAGTGAACATCTCCATGCCGGCGTGCCTTTGGTGGCCAGCCATCCCGACATGGTGTGCCCAAGCCCAAAGGGAGGCTTACCGGATGTGGGCGCATACTTGGCGATGTTCAAAGCCACTGCCGGCGTTGACCCTGTTCACATCACGGGGAAACCCAACCCGGGCATGATTCTTCACAAAATCCACGCTCTTGGTTTGAATCCAGAGGAATGTGCAATGGTGGGTGACCGATTGTACACGGACATGGCCATGGCCCATCGGGCTGGGGTTGTTGGGGTCCTCGTCCTTTCGGGCGAAGCAACGCTGGACGATGTATCTGGCCTTCCTGAAGGTGCAGAGCAACGCCCGGCGATTGTCGTCAACAGCGTGGACAATCTTCTCAGGTGAAGCCATGTTGTGGAAAGAGCGGTGGTCGTGGTGGCGCGAACGGCGAAGACACCACGCGCCCGACGACATCCATCGAGCAGGCGATTTGGCTGAACAACGGCTCAGCAAGTTGTGCCGAGCCGCCGGTAAAGCCAACGGATGGCACGTGTTTGAATCGGTGAGGATTCCCGATGAAGAACAGGGAGGAAAACGAGAGATCGATTTGGTGATCTTGGGCGGCCACACCCTGCTTGTGATTGAGCAAAAACACTGGTCGGGTTCCTTCGCCATCAATGACGAGGAGGAGTTCATCCAAGAGCGGAACAACGGCACGTCGCACAATCACAGCACGGTCGCGAAACGCATTGAACGAAAAGCTAGAATGTTGGCGGAAATGATCAACATCGCTGACCTCAAGGTCGAGGTGCTGCTCGCGTTTACGCACCCAAAACTGGAATGGCCTAAGAACGTGAACAGGTTGAGAAGTGAAGTGCTCGATGAGCGGGGGATGATCGATCGGCTCGAGCGCGTGAATCCCGGTGCATTGTGCACCGAAGGTTTGGCCTTCATGAACAACACTTCAACATGGGATGAAGTGGTGTTGTTCGGTGGGTTGGTCAACAAAGGAGATGTTCTTGACTTCGGCCTTGGAGAAGAGGTCAATGAATGGATGCTGCGCTCGACGGAAGCCGTGGAAGTTGACATTCAACACCGCCGCGGTATCTTTTCACTCTGGGCTGCCCAACCCAGCGTGGCTGTTGTCAAGCAAGGGGAACGTGGCATGAGCATCACCCTCCCCCGGACGGCGACCATGAAGATGCACGTGGTCGGGCAACCGTCTCCGGAATCGGTGCCTTGGTCAACCCTCGAACGAATACAGCTCTCGGCCAACCGAGCCGTTTGAACATCGGAAGGGTTCAAACCTCAAGCGCTGAGGTCGCAACCGATGGCGGAACCTTGGATTGAGGCCATTGGCTTGTTCGCCGGTGCACTTGGCATCGTTGCCTGGGTGCCCCAAATTCGAGAAGTGTGGATTCATGGCCGCCATGAAGGCATCTCCGTCACCTCATTTTCTGTGGTGTCGGTGGCGTTGATGCTGTGGCTGGTGTACGGTATTTTGGTGAATTCATTGGCCATGATGGTGGCCAACGTCGCCACCCTTGGCGTGATTTTCCTTATTCTCGCAGGCGTGATCCGCCTTCGGAGGAAAGAAGCGGTGACTGAAGGACACAATGAGCCCTGAACATCAGCAAACAGATTTTGTGGTCTCCACGATGACGGCGCCGATTTTGTAGGGGTCTCCGTTTGATGCTGGTCGGCGGTCCTCCAGACGACCAATCCACCCGTCGGTAGGCACTGAGGCAGGTACGCGGATGGAGGCTCCTCGGTCTGAAACACCGTATGAAAATTCATCAATGGCTTGTGTTTCGTGCAGGCCAGTCAAGCGTTCTTCGTTGTGAGCGCCATAGACCGCCATGTGCTTCTCGATGTTGCGGCCAAAGGCTTCACATATGCTGTCAAACAGGTCCTTGCCCCCTTCATCCCTCATCTTTCCGTTGGAAAAATTGGCGTGCATGCCCGATCCGTTCCAATCGCCTTTGATGGGCTTTGGATGGTAATCAATGTAGTACCCGTAGTCTTCAGTCAGGCGGTCAAGGAGGTATCTGGCAACCCACAACTCGTCACCTGCTCGCTTGGCGCTCTTCGCGAAGACCTGGAACTCCCATTGGCCACAGGCGACTTCTTGATTGATGCCTTCGAAGTTGATGCCTGCTTCCAAGCAGAGATCAGCGTGCTGTTCCACGAGCGACCGGCCGTGGGTGTTCTTGCCACCAACCGAACAGTAGTAGAGGCCTTGAGGGCCGGGGTAGCCACCCACCGGGAAGCCAAGAGGCAGTTCAGTAGCCGTGTCCATGATGAAGTATTCCTGCTCAAATCCGAACCAAAAGTCTGCATCATCATCGTCGATGGTGGCTCGTCCGTTGCTGGGGTGGGGCGTGCCGTCAGGGTTCATGACCTCGCACATCACAAGGAAACCGTTCACGCGTTGTGGGTCGGGAAAAATGGCCACAGGTTCGAGCAAGCAATCCGATGCGCCGCCTTCGGCTTGTCGGGTTGAGGAGCCGTCAAACATCCAAACGGGGCATTCTTCAAGGGTGCCTCCGAAATTTGATCTAACCATTGTCTTGCTTCGCATGTTCTGCGTTGGTTCGTATCCGTCAAGCCAAATGTACTCCAGTTTTGCTTTATCCATCATGGGTATCAGATGCCCTGCAGCCGAGACGGTATATGAATCATGCGAACATATTTTTCTCTTATCCTTAAGATGATGCACATACTTACAACTTTTTCTTGGTTAAATGTTCAATTTTGTGCGTGTGTGGGAATTTCCAGATGTTCATTTGAAAAATTGTTGGTGGAAATCCTAATCAAACGACCAAAATCGGCGTTTTAGCCTGTTCTTGAACAACATCCTTCGCCGGATGCTTCGCCGAGATTCAACCGTTGTTCGCAGCATCCTCGCCTTGAGGGGTGATGAGAACGGTAGAACCGTCTCGATCGATCACGGGGAGCGTGAGGGTACCTCCGTTTACCGTGATGGGGCAGGCGTTGGAACATGCGGGCGGGAGGTAATCCTCGCCGCTTTGACTGAGAACAAGTTCAAGCGCATGCCCTGCGGGCAACAGAACGTCCATTCCTTGGAATTCCATCAGCATGGTCACTGGGGCAAAGGGCACCACGGTTTGAGCGTCGTAACCTCCGGCATGGTAGCGCACGTCCATCGTGGCATGACCGAATCGGACACCGCTGTCGGCATCGCGAAGTTCAGCAAAAATTTGCCCGCCGTCAAACGATGGAGCCACCTCGAGATGGAGGGTGGCCAGACCGCTGATGTGGACGTCACGATCGGCGGATATCGGCGCACAGTCGGCCGTAACGGTCGAGGAACTCCCTACCGAGCCGGCAAAGGTGCAATCCGCTGATGTCCAAACCGCATCAAGGGGCGGCCACGTCTCTTCAACACGCCATTCACCGTCGTTGCGTTGAATTTGTGCGTGAAGCGCTGGGGGTTCACCGATGCCTTTGAGGTAATACTCCATCCATTCGAACAGGTCTTGACCCCAATCCCATCGTGTCATGTTCTGAATGGCTTCACCGCCGTACCCTGAGGCTTGGGCGTTGTGCTTGACCCATTGGTCGGGATAATTGTGTTCCCACTGGCCCAACATGCCGCCCACCTCGTACCCTGCATCAATGTAAGCTTGGTACCAGTTTGTTCCTGGTGGCCCGCCAAACACTTGGTGGGGGTCGACGTTCCAGTCTTGCATGCCCTGAACCCAGTAAATGCTCCCGTTGTACCTCCCCAACGCTTTGTCGATGTGGCTTCGTTCGTCGTAGTAGTTGTCCATGTAAGGGTCCAATTCGCCCAATCCGTAGCGTGTTGGCCCAGCAAGGAATCCTTCGAGAACATCCCCGCACAAGTTGTCAAGGTCGTTGCTGTCGTAATCGAGGATTGACCCGCCGTAGTTGGAATTCATCACTTGGCGTCTGGCCTCCGCACTGCCGTTCTTGTACAGCAACGGACCGAGCGCAGTGGTGCCTGAAATGGGAACGATGGTCTTCAGGTACTCGCTTCCTTGGGCTGCTGCTTCCCACGCCGTCGCTCCCTCGTAGGATTTCCCATAAATTGCAACGTGGCCGTTGCTCCAGTTTTGTGTACCCAACCACTCTACCGCTGCATGAATCCCTTGGCCTTCGCCATCTCCACGGTAATCGAAGCAACCGGTGCTTTCCTCTGTGGCAAAAACGGCAACCTGAGCCAAGGCGTATCCGTGTGGAATGAAATTGTCGTAAATGAATTCTCCACGACCTGCTCCAACAACGTTGGTCGGGGAGGATTGGCTACCGGGAGAGCCGTAGTCAAAGTACGGGCTTACAACCGCAATAACCGGCACCTGTTCCCCCGCTTCAGTGTTGGAAGGAAGCCAGTACGAAAGGTGGACTTCGGCATCGTTTGGCCCACCTTCCCACGTTCCGCTCGTGTCAACCGAAATCGTTGCTTCTTGAACCGGAAGAGGATCGTTGGGGCCGTCTTGGAGAACCCTTGCGTACGAACCGGACCAGTTCCACTCCAATGTATGGCGGTCCCAAAGAGAAGGATACATGCCCTCGTCGTTTTCGGGATCCGCTGTTTCGGTTTCGCCAAAACAACCCGAAAGAGGGAGCAGAAGAAGCAACATCACCACGGTCATGGCCTGTCGCATGATGGGCACAAGTTCGCAGGCATCAAGAAGGTGATGTTTCCGCGGTCAAGGCCTTGCGCCACAACCCTTGAGGCCTGAGGCCATGTCCCATTGGGCATGAACGCAGAAGAGGTGTGGGGCGAGCGATGGGTTTCAGCCACCGCACCAATGGCCCGCCGGTACATGGAAACGGCCGTCCGAAAGTCATCGCTCGTGTGTCTTGCTGCCGACCGCAACACCATGACCGGTCTGTTCAGCCTCATCGACGACGTGGCTGACCATGTGGTGGCGTTGAAGACCCACGTCGATTTGGTCGACGATTGGTCACCTGAAGCATGGGACGAATTTTGTTCAAAGGCCACCGCCGCCGATCTGCTGATTTTTGAAGACAGGAAGTTCGCTGACATTGGAAAGATCAGTCGCTCCCAGATGGCCGGACAATACAACATTCGAACCTGGGCTGACCTCGTGACTGCCCACCTCATCAGTGGACCGGACATCGTTGATGGTCTGCAAGCAGGATGGGGCGATGCGGGGCGCCAAGGTGGCGTTCTTCTCCTCGCTCAAATGTCCAGCAGAGGCAACCTCCTCCAGCCCAACTACACCGAGCAAGTGGTCATCAAAGGCAAAGCTCACGATGGTGTGCTTGGGTTCATCGGGAACGGTTCGCGCCCTATTGAATTGAACCAGTTACGAACCATGGTGGGCGAGGGGAAACTCATCTGGACGCCGGGGGTAAACCTCGCCGTTGGTGACGGCGACATGGGCCAACGCTACGGGGATCCAACCGAAGCCGTCGTAGCGGGCTCGGATTGCATCATCGTCGGATCTGGAATTCATCAGGCCGAGAACCCTGGCTTGGCAGCAAAGGCCTATGCCAGAGCCTCATGGGAAGGCTTGATGGCGAGAAACGGATTGTGACCTGCATGCTGTTTGATCTGACGATTGGGTTGGTTGGGTTGGCCTTCCCCTCGTGGTTGATTTGGCGCGCCTACCGAACTTCGGTGGAACTGGACCGGCGATTGACCAGCGGCGACGCCTCTTTGCTTACCGACGACCGGTTTACCGTGGACCGTGTGACGTTGGGGCCACCGGGCACCCATCTGGTCGAAGATGTTCAGGTTATCATGGTTGCACCAACGGCGCCCAACCGAGGTGAAGGTGTTGAATGAGTTGATGGAAATTGAACGGCGCTTTCTCGTGGATGGCAGGTACGAAAAACCGTGGAGGGACGGCGCACGTGTCTTCAACATTCAGCAACATTACGTCCCGTTTGAAGCCTTCACGGTCGTTGAGGGCTGGATGAATGGGTTTGGCCACCCTCTCACGACCATGACGGAAGAAGAGGTGGGTGTTTGGTCGTCGTCAACCTGGGTGATTCGGTTGAGAAAAATGAATGAGCAACACATTCTCACCTGCAAATCTCGCCAAAGCCATGACTCGTCGCTGGAACTTGAGTGGACGGTGAGCAAGGAATGTTTTGATGC
>QXXW01000143.1:0-5542 GCA_009887255.1 Candidatus Poseidoniales archaeon
CCAACCGAAGGTCGTGCCCGACAAGGTGGTCTTCGATTCGGTGAAATGGAACGTGACTGCCTCATTGCTCACGGTGCCTCCATGGTCATCAAGGACCGTCTTCTTGACGAATCCGACGGAATTGACATGTACGTCTGTGCCCAATCTGGACACATTGCTTGGTTTGACCCCAAGCGCAACACCTACGTCAGCCCCATCCACGGCGATGGTGCTGAAGTCTACAAGGTGCAAACATCCTACGCCTTCAAGCTGCTTCTGGACGAAATGAAGAGTTTAGGTGTGGCCATGCGTCTTGAACTGGAGGACCGAAAATGAGCAGAAAGAGCACGATGATCCCAAAGCGAATCGCTCAGATTCGTTTCGGTTTGATGGACCCAATTGAAATCCGCAAGATGTCCGCTGTCGAGGTGAAAACCGCAGACACGTACAAGGACGACGGTCACGCCTACAAGCAAGGTCTCATGGACCCGCACATGGGTGTTATTGAGCCCGGACTTGTCTGCCCCACCGACAACTGCCAGTACCAAGACTCCCCCGGGCACTTTGGTCACATTCAGTTGGAATTGCCGGTCATTCACATCGGTTTCGTGAACCTCATCAAAACGGCCCTCAAGGCCACCTGCAACAGCTGCAGCAACATCTTGTTGCACAGTGAACCGGGTTCCAGCCCCTCAGCCAACCCCGAACAATCAGAACAGGACTACTACCGAGCTCGCATCCGTGACGTCATCACCAAGCACGGGGTCGGATCGACCGAGTTCTCGAAGATCATCAAGGAAGTTGAAAAGGTCACCTCAGGAACCAAGCGAAAGGTCTGCATGCACTGCGGCTCTTCGCAAGGAAAGGTCATTTTGGACAAGCCTACCACGTTCAAAGAGAAGCATGAAAACACGAACACCGAGCGAAAACTCAACCCCCGTGACGTCCGTGAGTGGCTGAGCAGCATCCCTGCAGAGCAACTCATCTTCATTGGAATGGACAAGCAAAACAGACCCGAGTGGGTTGTGCTCAAGGTGCTACCGGTACCGCCCATTACCGTTCGGCCGTCCATCACCCTCGACAGTGGCGACCGCTCAGAAGACGATTTGACACACAAGTTGGTTGACGTGCTCCGTATCAACCAGCGTCTCCGTGAAAACCGAGACTCCGGTGCCCCCCAACTGATTGTTGAAGACCTTTGGGAACTTCTTCAGTACCACATCACAACCTACTTTGACAACCAAACATCAGGAATTCCACCTGCACGCCACCGCTCCGGCCGCACCCTCAAGACGCTGACTCAGCGACTCAAGGGGAAGGAAGGACGATTCCGAAGCAACCTTTCTGGAAAGCGTGTGAACTTCTGTGCACGTTCGGTGATTTCACCTGACCCTTACCTCAGCGTGAACGAAGTCGGTGTGCCGACCAAAATCGCCAAGGAACTGACCGTCCCCATCCGTGTAACGGCCCGGAACCGAGAACAAATGCGTCAGATGATTCTGCGTGGTCCCGATGTCCACCCCGGTGTGAACTACATCATTCGTGGCGATGGACGCCGTGTCAAAATCAATCAGCGAAGCCGGTTGATCAACGCTGGTTTCCGATGCCACAACCCTGAGTGCAATGAAGAGACGACCACACGTCATGACTTGCACTCTGTGTTGCCTGCTCCCAACTTTTTGCCGGGCATGGTCATTCAGAAGCAAATCTCCCTCAGTGGGATGGACCAATCTCAAGAAGAAATCACCTACGCCGTCAACGACTCCGCCACATTGGCCAACCTCCAAGGCGTGGATGAGAACGGAAAGATGCTGGCAGAAGACGACCCTCGGGCCGTCCTCCATCACCGCTGGATGCATGAATTGGCACAAGCTGACAACCCCAACCCCGACCCCTACCCCGAACACCTCGAAGTATCATGCCCACACTGTGGCAGTCCATTCGACGAGTGGACCGAGGAACGAACCGGTGTTGAAGACCGATTGGCCACCGTTGACCGCTACGGCAACCCCAAGCCCGGACTTCAAGTGGAACGTCACCTCATCGACGGCGATGTTGTCATCTTCAACCGTCAGCCATCGTTGCACCGCATGTCCATGATGGTGCACGAAGTTCGTGTTATGGAAGGTCATACGTTCCGGTTCAACCTGGCCGTTTGTACTCCCTACAACGCCGACTTTGACGGTGACGAGATGAACCTCCACGTCATTCAATCCGAAGAAGCACGAGCAGAGGCAAAAATCCTGATGCGTGTCCAAGAACACATCCTCACGCCCCGCTACGGTGGAGCCGTGATCGGTGGAATTCACGACCACATCTCCGGAGCCTACCTCTTGTCTCGTCCCGGGACCATGATTCGACAAGCTCACGGTCTGGAAATGCTGGGCAACATCGGTTACACCGGTGACCTGCCAGAACTTCTGAAGGATGAGGACGGTCAACTGGTCTACCGAGGTCAAGATTTGATCTCCTTGATCATTCCCGACAACATCTTCTTGCGATTCCGTAGCCGTTCCAACGACGACGTTGTCGTCAAGGAAGGCAAGGTTGACGGTACCCTTGACAAGCGAGCCATTGGTGCTGAAGACGGTCGCCTTCTGGATGCTATCGTCCAGACGAATGGACCCGAACAAGGGGCCAAGTTCCTTGACGAGTTCACTCGCCTGTCAATCGCAGCTTGCACCTCACTTGGATTCACCACCGGTATTGACGACGAAGACCTTTCAGACGAAGCGGTCAACGCCATCCACGCCGCCAACGAAAACGCATCCCAACAAGTCGACGCTGAACTCGAAAAGTTCGGCAACAACGGCAAGGGGTACGAAACACGACCCGGGCGCACGCCTCGTGAAACACTTGAAGAAAACATCATGCAGATGCTTGACAAAGGAAAGCAAGAAGCTGGTGACGTTGCAAAGGATGCCCTCAATCAAAGCGGCTCGACGAACGCTGCGGTCAACATGGCCATCAGCGGTGCTCGAGGGTCCATGGACAACCTGACCATGATGGCGGCTTCCATCGGCCAAGCAAAGGTTCGCGGTAAGCGACTTGAGCGCGGTTACGATGAACGTGTGCTGCCTCACTTCAAGCGTGGCGGACGCGGTGCACCCGACCGAGGGTTCATCGCATCATCGTTCAAGCGCGGTCTAGAGCCAACTGAATTTTTCATGCTCTCCGTTTCTGGGCGTGAATCTCTGGTTGACACCGCTGTCCGTACGGCCAAGTCCGGTTACATGCAACGTCGGCTCATCAACGCCATGGACGATCTCAAGGTGTACGATGACGAAATGTTGTCCGTCCGAAACACAGCCAACCGCATCATCCAGTTCAGCTACGGTGAAGACGGCATTGACCCCTCTCGTGGCGTGCACGGATCTCCGTTCAACGTCGATGTCATCGTCGACTTTGCCCTCGGTACAGAAGGCGCTACCGAAGTCAACCGTGAATCCGTCGAACGCGAAGAGCGTGAGGAGGATTTCGGCGGCTGGGAATTTGAAGCCGAAACAGATGGAGGTGAAGCCTGATGGTCGTGAAGAGTGCAACCAAGAAGAAGCTGATGGACCTCGGCGTGGCTGAGAACTTTGCTCATCAACTCGCTGATGACCGGAAATGGGACGATGTGAAAACCATGTCCGCTACGGACATCGCAAAGGCATGTGAAACCGATTCGGAAACTGCTGGGAAAATCCACGGCACCATTGTTGCCGCCACCCAAAAAGGACGAGACGGCGACGGAGACACATCTGGACCCATCACCAAAGTTCGATTGTCCGGGCGACGCAGTCGTCGGGCTCGTACCAAGACGGTTGTGGATTTGGAGACCTACGACGCTGACCGCAAGGTCATGTCCCTCAAGCACGAACTCTCTGAGGACCCGGTCTACAAAGCCCTCGTGGATGCTGTTGAAGCCAACGGCTCTCGTCGGTTCACCAACCGAATCTTTGCTGACTTGACCGCCACTTGCCACACCCGTGGCAAGAAAAAATTGACCAAACCACAGGCCAAGAAGATCATCGAAGGCGCCATTGTCGCCTTGGAAAAAGCAAGCATTGACCCGTACGAAGCGGCCGGTATCATCACGGCTCAATCCATCGGTGAACCCGGCACTCAGATGACCATGCGTACGTTTCACTACGCAGGTGTCGCCACGGTGAACGTGACCCAAGGGTTGCCACGTATCATTGAGATCGTGGATGCTCGCAAGGTCCCACAGACCCCGACCATGACGATTCGAATGACCCCAAAGAAGGTTCAAGATGGCAACGCAGCTAAGAAACTGGCCGCAGCCATTGAAGTGACAACAACCGTCAACATCGCATCGTTGGAAACGGACGTCGCCCAGCGACGTTTGGTGCTGAAACTGAACAAGGGCAACCTAAAGCAAAAGAACATGTCACCAGCAGAAGTCAAGGACAAGTTGGAACAAGCCACACGATTGCTCGTCCAGGCTGACAAGGAAAAGAACCCATCGACGCTCACACTCATTCCAGGCGTTCACTCTGAGGATGACCTGGCTGACCTGGCTGAAAACCCACCGTCCTACACCATGCTGCTTCAACTTGAAGAAAAAATCCGTGACATGCGATTGAAAGGTATCCCCGGCATTGAGCGAGCCAACGTTCAGTTGGACGACAAGACCGGTGAGTACTACCTGTCAACCATTGGAAGCAACCTTCAGCGCATCAGCGAATTGGAAACGATCGACCGGTCCCGCACCTACACCAACAACATCATCGAAATCTACGATTACTTGGGCATCGAAGCCGCACGCCAAGCCATTGTCAACGAATTGCAGCTGACCCTCGACGGCGCTCGCCTCGAGGTTGACGTGCGCCACTTGCTGATGGTGGCTGATGTGATGACCTCTGAAGGAGAAGTTCGTGCCATTGGCCGACACGGTGTGTCTGGTACCAAGCACAGTATTCTGGCTCGTGCTGCTTTCGAAGTCACCGTCAACCACCTGCTCAAGGCAGGAATTATCGGAGAGAAGGACTACCTCACCGGTGTCGCTGAGAACATCATCGTAGGTCAGCCCATCTCCCTGGGAACAGGCAGCGTTGCGCTGTACTACATCCCTGAGGAATGAAACGTTCAACCATGAGAAACACACGTGGAGAATGGAGGAAGAAAAATGGACCTAAGCAGACAATTGAAAAACGCAATCGCAACAGGAAACCTGTTGTTTGGACAACGACAAGCCAAGGACGCCTGTGCGGGTGGTGACGCAAAACTCGTCATCATCGCCGCAAATTGCCCTGAGGCTTACGTGACCGCACTTCGTGCATCTCACCCAGAAGTGACCATGCACCGATCGTTGATGGTGAACCGTGAACTCGGAATCGCCTGTGGTAAACCCTTTTCGGTATCTACCTTGACCGTGCTCGACGCTGGCAACAGTGACTTGCTGTCGTTGGAAACCAACATCGAGTGAACTGCCCTGCACAACAAAGGCTTGATGGCCTTTGGGTGATGACGACCAGTCATGCGAACCTTTGGTGTCTCGACCCTGCTCTTGACCGCCCTGTTGTTGTTGAGTTCTGCTCTGCCTTTGCTTGCTCATCCG
>QXXW01000144.1:0-2529 GCA_009887255.1 Candidatus Poseidoniales archaeon
TACCAGGTTCAACTCCGGTCATGTCAAACACCGCTGAAGCCGTGGTTTGCGGGGTTGTAAGGATCACCTTACGCATCACAAGATCATCCCCGTTCATCAGGTTGATGGCACCGCTGTAGGTTTCGCCTTCTTCCCCTGTCCATGCCATGTTGACGCTCAGTGATTCGCCCGCTTCAATGGACGCAACATGCTCGAACGTGGTCACGGTAGGTCCAGTGCTGTCGGTGAGGGTGATGGCACCGTCAGGCCCAACCTGGAATCCATCGTTCACTTCAGCACCCAAACCGGTTGTTTCTCGCATCGTTGCTTCCACGGACCAGCGCCCCATGTCGCCTCGCAGAGGGTTCCATTGACCCGTGTAGCGCGAGGCATTGCTGTCCCATGTCAACGGAACGTTGGTGGTCCCGAGGGTATCGTGCTGGAGATCGATGCTTACCTCGAGATCGTCGCGTTGATTCGACTCGTTCACATGGAATTCAAAGGAAGCGTTTGAAATGCCCCATGTCCCAGTGGCCGTGTTGCCAGACTCAAGGGTGGTTCCTTCAATCACAAAGGATGCGATTTCAGGAGCTGCGGGATAGAGGGTGATGGGGTAAACGGGGAAGGGTGTCAACTCGTTCATGTTGGCGTCCGTCACCCGGAACGTGAGGTTGGTTGGGTGAGTTGACGTGGCGTCCATGCCCGTGGTTGGCATGGTGAGATAATACCCACCGAGGGGTGGACTGTAGGTCATGTTCACGGCGTTGCCCGTGCCGTCTTCATGGGTCCAACCGTACCCGAGGAATTCCACGGAGAGGTCCTGTTCGTTGGCCCCGTCCAAGACGATCATGCTGTAGGTTTCCCCTACTCGAACGTCCGGTTGAATCGCCGTTCCTTGCCGGTGTTCGAGGGTTCTGATTTGGGGTGAGATGTCGTCCGTCCAAACAAAACTTGGTTGACGCAGCGTGACCTGGTATGCGGGGGCGTTCTGCGGGCTGGTTGAGCCGCTGAAGGCGATTCTGTAATCTGTTCCAGGCCCTAAGCACTGACCAGCCGTTGAAGCGTAATACGTCCCGCATTCCTCGAGAATGAGGTTGTTGACCGAAGGCGCAACGTCCACCGAGGTGCTGTAATTCCAAGGAGCGATGAGGTTCGAGGCCGTGGCCGTTACCGGTCCGTCAAACCCAACCGTGATGTCAACGGTTGACCATTCCATACCGCTGATATCAACGCTGGTGACCGTTCGTGGCTCTTGATTCAACACGGCCATGGGAATGGACAAATCGTAACCGAACGCCGTCCAGTTGGCCGATGCGTTGCTCACGCCTGTCGCTCCGACCGTAACGGATGTGAGATTGGGATGATCAAGGCCAGTGCTGTTGGCTTGGTTCCACTGCATGAGAAGGTGCATGTCTTCGGTGATGGTGGCGTTGTTCGGTATCTCCAGCGTGATGGTGTGGGCCGCTCCGTTTCCGCTTTGTGTCAAGTTGTTCGTCACTCCGATTTGACTTTGGCATCCCAGTTCAGAGCAGGAACTGAGCAGGGTTTGGGAGCCTCCATACGTGATGTCGTAGGTGCTCAAAACGCTGTGTTGCACGGTTTGCATGTTAAAGCCGATGACTTCAGGAGATACCGATCCGGTTCTGTTGAGGACGTACATGAACTGGATGTGTCGGTGACGGGGCAACGTTTCTCCGCTGATGTTGCCCTCCATCCACGCCGTCCAATGATCAAACGAGGTGGTGTTGCCCGCAAGGGTGTACCGTTGAAACACGCTGAGGTTGGTATCGGCAGGCTGCACGACGTTGTGAGACACAACGGCTTGTGACGTGTCGCCGCTTTGGGTGGTGATGGGGTTGGTGATGAAAGCACCGTTGTTGACCGTGGCGTTGCTTGTGGACGTGTATCCTGCCCATGTTGAGGCGCTGGTGACGCCGTTCGAACCGGCTGAGCCGTCAACCCCGTCAATGCCTGTGCCGTAACGCAGTCCTTTCGTTCCTCCCCCGCCACCGTTGGCTTGTACGGTGCCGGCATTGGTGTATTGCCCGGTTTGCGTAGCAATCGAAATCCGGCCGCCGCCGCCGCCGCCGCCACCGTCTCCGCCATCGTACATGCCGAAACCGGGACCGTTCTGAGCGCCGTTGGCACCGTCGCCTCCGTCGCCACCATTGGCACGAATGCTCCCCGAAGAGCCCACGATAACGGAATTGGCCTGAATGAATACAGCGCCACCTGAGCCGCCGCCACCACCAGAACCTCCTGCTCCGGTTCCGCTGGACATTTGTCCACCGTTGTCACCGTCCCCACCGTTGGATTGAACGGAGCCGTTCACCTCGAGAAGACCGGTCACGATGCGGATGAAACCGCCGCCTAAGCCTCCGGTGACGGATGGATGCAGAGAGCTGGACACGCCACCGCCTTGGCTTCCGGATTGAGACCCGTTGCCGTATGTTGATCCGGCAGAGCCGCCAGAGGTCCCCCCTCCTGCTCCTCCCGAACCGCCGTGGCCAGCACCGCCGCCACCGTCGTTTCGACCATTGGATGCGGCGG
>QXXW01000144.1:2539-3832 GCA_009887255.1 Candidatus Poseidoniales archaeon
ACACGGTGTTGGCGTAAATGGTGAGTGCACCGTTGGCCACGATTTGTCCGCAGGTGCTGCTGCCGCAGGTGAGTTCCAAGGTGTCGTAGTTGTGGGTTCCACTCCAGGTGACCAATCCGTTGACGACGGTTGAATTTGACCCCGCTTGAGGTGGTCCAGCCAACTCCGTTTCAAGAACGATCGAGGCCCCGTCGATGAGTGTGCCTGTGCCAGTGCCGGTGATCGTTCCTGTGGCCACGTCAAACCCACTGTTGACGTTCGTTGGCTGCCCTTCGTAGGTGGCTGTGAAGGAACCTTCCGTCATTCTGTGCCCCTGCTCAAGAGGAATCGAGGGGTGGACGGGTACGCCTACCAATGTCACGATTTCGGTCATGCTTGGGGTGAAGGCGTTGAACGTTGAGGATGCAACCCGTTGTGGTCTCTCCAATTCTTCAACCAGGACCGAGTCATGATCCGGCACGGCCACGATGCTCAGCGTTGTGCTGAGGACCATTAACGCACACAAGGTAAGGGCGGTGATGAGTCGTCGCTGCATGCCATCGCGACCCGAAGAGGGGATATCAACGCATTGTATATGGTTCGGTTGTTTTCTCTTGTTTATCTCAAGATCATTGCCCTAAGCATTGTTTTCATAGGGTTCCTCACCAAAGCCTGCCTTCTTTTACGGCCCTGTTTCTCCTCGGTGTTGAATGGGAACGGTTTTCTGCTGTTCCCCGCTGCAGTTGGCATGGCCGATGAAGAATGGACCGTGACCGAAGCCCTTGACCACCTCAAGCAACTCCTTGCCAACGAGGGCATGGACGTCGAGCAACTGTTTGACACCATGGATACCGACAGCGACGGTACCATCAACGGTCCTGAATTGGCTCGAGGACTCAAAGAATTGGCTGGAGAACGCCTCCATCCGTCACAAATCTCTCAGATCATCAAGGCCTTTGACGCCAACAGCGACCACCGCATTGACCTTGGTGAACTTCGCTACGCCCTCTCCGAAGAGGAGTGAACGTTCGGATGTCCTTTCGAGTGTGCATCAATTGCCACGGCATCCGCGTGTACCCCTACATGGGCTTCATGGTCGGCCAGCGATACCAATGTCAGGATTGCGATGAGATCATGGTGATTCCAATCGAGTTTGACGACCAGGCCGGATACGAAGCCTTTCGAAGAGAAATGGGCACGCTTGAAGAGGAATAATCAGGTTCTCAAGCCGTCGTTTGATGCAATAAAGTGAACGAACGCTCATAGGGGACCCGCTTTTCGGCAACACCATGCCGCCCTCGGATTTGGCCAACC
>QXXW01000145.1:0-5581 GCA_009887255.1 Candidatus Poseidoniales archaeon
GCGGGTCGTTGATTTGGTTTTCCGTGAAGCGAGCTCTGGCCACGTTGAGGTGAACCGCTCCTTCCCAAATGGCGTCGATGAGGTGGAGGTGGGCTCCGGCGAACGGGCCGGATTCAATGATCAGTGCAGCATCCTCCTTGCCTCGCCCGACGGGGTTGTCTTCGATGTTGAGGTATTGAATAACTTCGGCGTGGTCTTGGACAAAGCCCAATGAATCCAATTCATCGGAGTGACGCACCTCGATGCTCTCGTGCAGGTTATCGAAAAATCGAAGGGTTCGACCGTCCAGGTGGGTGATGATTTGGACCACGACACCACGGACAGCTGCCGTGTTGACGGCTTCAAGCGCATCCGGATTTCGACACAGGTGGAGAATGCCAAATTGGCCGAGGAGCAGAATGAGGCGTTCTTCAGCGTCATTGGCCATTTTTTGCAATCGGTTGTAGATATGGCCTCGTTCCTTGAGGACGGCGAAACGGGGGTCGTCAATGTCCCTTCGCTTCTTCTCGTACGATGCGTCGGTTTCCGTGATGCCCTTGGACAGTTCATCAAACCCGCCGACCAATCGATCGAGTTGAGATTTCCGTGACTGGATGATGTGCTCCATGGCTTCGTTGACACGCAGGCTGGAAAACAACATCGGTCGGTCAGCGGTGGCTGTAACGATGCCCATTTCTTGAAGTCGTGAGAGGCTGTTGTAGGCGTCAAGACGGGTCGTGTTGAGCTCTTTGGCCAGTTCGGATGCCTTCATTTTGGGCCGAGATCCGAGAATCATGATGGAACGGACCTCGCGTTCGTTGAGGCCTGCCTCCAACAACAGTTCGTCCCACATTCAGTTGTCCCCCTGAACGACGGAGATGTCGCCAAGAATTTTGGCAACGTGACGCCGTGGCCTAAACAACCAGTCGTAGACATACCGAACGGTGTTGTCCGGTCCGATGAGGAACGAGGATTTTGCAGGGAACTGGCCCAAGTGCATGGGCACTTGGAACCTCTTCCCTACCTCTCGCCCTGGATCGGCCAAAAGGGGGAACGGTAACTCGCCGAGAATTTCTCGAAACTTTGCTTGTTCATCGAGCGTACCGGGGCCAATGCCTACGATGGAACATCCAGCGGATTTGAAGAGGTCATGTTGTTCCTTGAACGTCAAGCAACCACGCTTGCACGTTGGGGAATTGTGCCTCGAGTAAAAAAAGACGATTCGCCATGTGCCGTCAAGTGAGGCACTTTCGAAGGTTTCTCCGTTCTCCATAACCAATGAGAACGAAGGTGCGGGTTGGCCGACCAAGTTGTCCAAGATACCACCACTCACATTGGAAGGATGTGGCCCATCCTAGCGGCTTTGGTTGCCATGTACGAACGGTTTTGGGCACACTGCCCCACGATGATGGGGACGCGCTCTTTGACTCGGATGCCGTGCTGGATAAGTTGTTCTTTCTTGTGGGGGTTGTTCGTGATGAGTTCCACGCCCTGAACGCCCATGCAATGGAGCATGTCGGCCGCAAACTCGTACGTTCGGCCGTCGCCTGGCAATCCAAGTGCAAGGTTAGCATCGAGGGTGTCCATGCCCTTGTCTTGGAGGGCATAGGCTTGCATTTTGGCATACAGCCCGATGCCTCGACCTTCCTGTCGCATGTAGACGATGGCTCCTGAACCCCGTTCTTGTATGGCCTTGAGGGAGGCTTGCAGCTGGGGTCCACAATCGCAACGAAGCGACCCAAAAGCGTCCCCTGTAAGGCACTCGGAGTGAATTCTGACGAGCGGTGAGCCTGAGGTGAGGTCGCCGACGTACACAACACAGTGCTCTTTGCCGGTGGACGACTCCTTGAAGGCTCGGATCCGGAACTCCCCGTGTTCGGTTGGAAGGGCGGCATCGGCCAATGGTGTAGCGTGTAGGGGGATTGATGGCTCTATCATCATGTTAGATATTCTTGTGAATTCATATATGAACTCTCGTCTTTTTCTTGTGGGGAGACAAACCCCCCTTCATATACTGAATCACGTAAAGTGTAGCCATGAACGGCATTAAGTGCGATTTAGGCGTCGCAGCAAGAGTGGTCCAAAACCACCGCCTACTGGTCGTACAGGAGGCCCAAGGGCGGTTTCAGGGTTTGTGGGGTCTTCCAAAAGGGCGCGTGGACAATGGCGAGTTGCCAGAAGAAGCCGTGCTAAGGGAACTCCGTGAAGAAACCGGACTGTTGGGTGCGGTTGGTGGTCTCACCGGCGTTCGCACAACCGTGCGACGCAGCACTCCCAGCATTTTCCTCTGTTACGACGTGACGGTCAGCAGCACGGACGCTCATGCCGATGAAAACGAAATCGCCAGCGTGCGCTGGGTGAACATCAACGAAATCGCTGGTCTGCAATGGGTTTCCGAAACCATGCAACAGCTGGGCATTGAAGCCCTCACTCGACCCGTGTCCATGCCCGTCCGGCACAACCTCACGCCGCGCAGCCACCCCTACGCCGTCTACACGTCGGCCAACGCTGTTGTCAGGGGGACACAAGCATGATTCCCGCTTCTCGTCTCCGACTCCACGGGGATTTGAACGCAAACGGGGAGTACATCCTCTATTGGATGACGGCAGCTCGCCGGCCCACTTGGAATCATGCCCTCGATCACGCCATCAACCTTGCTCAAGAACACCAGAAACCTTTGGTGGTGATCGAATGCCTGGCCCTCCAGCACAAATGGGCCAACGACCGGATTTCGACATTCGTTCTCCAAGGCATGATCGACAACCGAAGTGCGTTCCAAGGAACGTACGTGACCTACATCCCCTACGTCGAAACCAAGCGCAAAGAAGCCTCGGGGTTGCTTAAGGGGTGGCTGAAAAACGCAATGGCGTGCGTCATTGACGATTTCCCAACATACTACCCGCTCCATGTCCTCAACACAGCTCTGAGCATCAGACCCTGCGAGATTCATGCGGTTGACTCCAACGGGTTCATGGCCATGAGGGCACAAGGCCGGGACTTCAAAACGGCCCATTCTCTTCGCAGGCACCTTCACAAAACCATCACGGAACACATGCATGAATTCCCTCACGCCTCACCTCTCGAACGAGCCGTTGGGTTGCCGATGATTCCCAAAGAAGCCGTTAAGACCATTTTCACCGAAACCAACACGCCCATGACGCCTTACGAATTCCTGTGGCGTGTCGGTGAAGGCGGCGACATTGGACGTGGAGCCCTCTCCTCTCTAGCCATTGACCACGATGTTGCCCCCGTCCTCAGCAAAAAAGGTGGGCACGCTGAAGCCAAACGTCGTTGGCGAACTTTTGCCAGACGAGGCCTGTCCGCTTATCATGAGGCGAGAAACCACCCCGAACAAGAAGGTGCCAGCGGGATGTCTCCTTGGCTTCACTTCGGGCACATCAGCGTCCACCAGATCCTCCACGAGCTCTTTGCTGAACACAAATGGGACGTAACCATGGTCAACCCTCCCCACAACGGCCGACGAGAAGGTTGGTGGGGACTGCCGCAACCGGTGGAGGCATTCCTGGACCAAATCATCACGTGGCGTGACATCGGCTTCATTCACTGTGCGATGGTTGAGAACCACACCACCTACGATTCGTTGCCAGAATGGGCGAAGCTAACGCTTGAACAACACCGCAACGACCCCCGACCTGTGGTGTACTCGTTTGAACAACTTGAACAGGCGAGAACACACGACGACCTCTGGAACGCTGCTCAAAACCAACTCCGCCAGGAAGGCATGATTCAGAATTACCTCCGCATGCTGTGGGGGAAGAAAATTCTCGAATGGTCACCTGACCCTGAAACCGCCATGCAGTGGATGATCGACCTCAACGACCGCTGGGCTCTGGACGGCCGCGATCCAAATTCCTACACCGGTGTGGGGTGGGTCATGGGCAAGTTCGACCGTGGGTGGACCGAACGGGCCGTTTACGGAAAGGTTCGCTGCATGACTACGCCGTCAACAAAACGAAAGTACCGAACATCGGGTTACATTGAGAAGTACAAGTCACCCATGGGTGTTCAGACCGTGCTCGGTTCCGGACCCGGCCTGTATTCGACCCACCAGTGAGGAATGCCAATGCCCACGTACGCCCATGTCGCTGACTACGACCACCCCCGCGAAGACGTTTGGTCGTGGTACGACAGTTCAGGTGCCTTCCGCAGAATCATGCCAGAATGGGAAGGAATCACGCCCATACAAGCTGGAGCACTCGTGGACGGTGAACGAACGAAATTCAAAGTCAGCCTTGGACCCATCAAGCAAATGTGGGTGGCTCGTCATTACGGTGTTACCAAAGGTGAGGTGTTCAACGATGTCATGGAAAAGGGACCCTTCGGTGCATGGGACCACGAACACAAGTTTGTCACCACTTCAGCCGCCACTTCAGCGATTCACGACACCGTTGAATGGCGCCTCCCGCTTCATCCGCTTACGTTTTGGACGGCCCCGTTCACCGTGAACGGCCGGGTAGATCAAATGTTCAAATTCCGGACAACCCGGGTACGCAACGACCTTGATCGCATCGCTGGATTCGCTCACCTGCCTCGCCAACGGATTTTGGTCAGCGGATCAACGGGTCTGATCGGGCTCCAACTCTGTGCCTTCTTGTCTGCAGCAGGCCACAGCATTACCCGCTTGGTTCGCCCTTCCAGCAAGCTGCCAGCGGACGCCAACGGTGATGATGTTGTTGAGTGGAACGACCAAACCGGTGAACTGATCAGCGGAGATTTGAACGGATTTGACACGGTGATTCACCTCGCAGGAGCTGGCATTGGGGACAAGCGTTGGTCCGCAAAACGAAAAACGCTCATTCGGGAAAGCCGAACCGTACCTACTCGAAATTTGACGACCCTTCTCGCTGGCTTGGACAAGCCTCCATCGACGTTCCTCTGCGGTTCAGCCATCGGCTTTTACGGCAACCGAGGTGAAGAAGCACTTCACGAATCTTCTGCTCCGGGTGACAACTACCTCGCCGAAATTTGTCAAGCATGGGAAGCGTCGGCGCAACCTGCGGTTGATGCGGGTATTCGCACGATTTGGCTTCGCACCGGTTTGGTCATCACGCCCATGGGTGGCGTGTTGCAAAAGTTGCTGCTGCCAGCAAAACTGGGCGGCGGTGGTCCTGTTGGCAACGGGCGGCAATACTACTCCTGGGTTTCTCTCGACGATCAAATTTACAGCATTCACCATTTGTTGATGTCGCCAGAGTGCGAAGGTCATTACAACATCACAGGCCCTGAGCCACTGACGCAAAAGCGATTTGCAAAAGTGCTGGGTAAGGTGTTGCGCCGTCCAGCCTTCATGCCACTCCCGGGATTTGTCCTGAAGATCATGCTGGGTGAAATGGCCAAAGGGCTCGTTTTGGACGGTCAACGGGTGTTGCCTACACGCTTGGAAGAAAGCGGTTACACCTTCCAACATCGCGACCTTGAATCCTGTCTCCGTCAATGTCTTGGGCGACAGCGATGATGCCTTCCGGGGAAGCCCTTCTAAGCCCGACTGCCCTTCGCTGGAATATGGCGGGCCAAGAGTTGTGGAGCTCCACTTTTGCTCACATCTACCGACCGACGAATCACGTTGGAACGACCCCGATAT